>NZ_JASHAT010000002.1:0-205496 GCF_047464965.1 Streptococcus mitis | reverse complement strand
ATGGAAGCAAGGCTAAGGATGATGTGGTTGAAACACTGAATTTCAAACGTTGGAGCAATGTCAACTTGGTAACAGGTCATATCGACTTCCAAGACTGGACAACTAATGATGATACGTTTGATAAAGTAGTCTCTCCAACTATCGCAGGATACACAGCGGATAAATCAGAAATTCCAGCTGTAAGCGGAGTGAAGGCTAAAGACCAAGACCGTGTTGAAACAGTTACTTACCGTAAGGATGCTCAAAAAGCTGTTATCCGTTACGTAAGCACTAACGGTAACCGTGTTCTCACAACAGATGAAGTAACAGGTAAGTCAGGAGAAGCCATTGCCTACAGCACAACAAGTCAAATCACAGAGTTCAAGAAACAAGGCTATAACCTTGTTAGCGATGAATTCACAGCGGGTGGTGCTAAGGTTTATGACTACGATACAGCACGTGACCAAGTCTACACTGTAACCCTTTCAGAACGTGTTGAACCAGTTAACCCAGATAACCCAACTCCACAACCAAACACACCAGTCAATCCAGGACAACCAGATAGTCCACGTTGGCCAGGAACCGTTGAAAACTTGGATAACAAGGAAAGTGTTAGCCGTACCATCCATTACGTTTACGAAGATGGAAGTAAGGCTAAGGATGATGTAGTTGAAACACTGAACTTCAAACGTTGGAGTCGTATTAACCTAGTGACTGGTCATATTGACTTCCAAGACTGGACAACTAATGATGATACGTTTGATAAAGTGGTCTCTCCAACTATCGCAGGTTACACAGCGGATAAATCAGAAATCCCAGCTGTAAGTGGAGTTCAAGCGAAAGACCAAGACCGTGTTGAAACAGTTATTTACCGTAAGGATGCTCAAAAAGCAATTATCCGTTACGTAAGCACTAACGGTAACCGTGTTCTCACAACAGATGAAGTAACAGGTAAGTCAGGCGAAGCCATTGCCTACAGCACAACAAGTCAAATCACAGAATTCAAGAAACAAGGCTATAAGCTTGTTAGCGATGAATTCACAGCAGGTGGTGCGAAGGTTTATGACTACGATACAGCACGTGACCAAGTCTACACAGTAACCCTTTCAGAACGTGTTGAACCAGTGAACCCAGATAACCCAACTCCACAACCAAACACCCCAGTCAATCCAGGACAACCAGATAGCCCACGTTGGCCAGCTAGTGTCCATGATTTGGATAACAAGGAAAGTGTTAGCCGTACCATCCATTACGTTTACGAAGATGGAAGCAAGGCTAAGGATGATGTGGTTGAAACACTGAACTTTAAACGTTGGAGTCGTATTAACCTAGTGACTGGTCAAATTTTCTTCCAAGACTGGACAACTAATGATGATACGTTTGATAAAGTGGTATCTCCAACTATCGCAGGTTACACAGCGGATAAATCAGAAATCCCAGCTGTAAGTGGAGTTCAAGCTAAAGACCAAGACCGTGTTGAAACAGTCACTTATCGTAAGGATGCCCAAAAAGCTGTTATCCGTTATGTAAGCACTAACGGTAACCGTGTTCTCACAACAGATGAAGTGACAGGTAAGTCAGGTGAAGCCATTGCCTACAGCACAACAAGTCAAATCACAGAATTCAAGAAACAAGGCTATAACCTTGTCAGCGATGAATTCACATCAGGTGGTGCGAAGGTTTATGACTACGATACAGCACGTGACCAAGTCTACACTGTAACCCTTTCAGAACGTATCGAACGTGTAACACCGAAAGATCCTAAACCGCAACCCAACACCCCAGTCAATCCGGGACAACCAAATACACCAAATTGGCCAGGCACTGTTGAGAGAATGGAGAAATTGACTCAAACAATAAGTCGCCGTATTAACTTCCGTTACCTTAAAAATGGAAAAGCTGCATATGGAACAATTGATCAACATATCAGCTATGAAAGAAATGCTCTTGTGAATTTGGTATCTGGTGATATCCATTATGAACAATGGAAGATTACTGGAATTAAGAACCAAGATGTTGTAGCTCCAGTAGCATCTCAACCATCAGTTACGAATAATGGTGAATCAAGAGTTGCTAGATCATCTAGAAGCAGACGAGCTTTGTCAGAAGTAGCTCCAGTTTCAGAGAATCTTTTAGCTACACAAGTTAATAATTCTCAAGTGTCTCCAGTAGGCTTAACTGTGACTGAAAATGGTGAGCGTTCAGTACGTCGTTCATCAAGAGGTAAACGTGCCACTGTAGCAGAGCCAGATAGTTCAACTAATTCAGAAGCTGATTCATCTGTTAATGCAGTGTTCAAAGCAGTACGAACTCCTATTACACCAAAATTCTATGCTACTGTGAATAAAGTAGGAACGATGGAGGTTAACCCAAATTCTCCTCAAGATACAGAAGTTAATGTCGACTTGAAAGAAATGGGACGTATTGTAGCAGTCAATAATAAAGGACAATATATCAATGAACAAGGAGAGGTTGTACAAAACATTGAAGACGCTCTCTATAAGTACTATGATAATGATCCAAACGATGCAACAAAAGCAGCAGAAACAAAAATTCCTGAAGCTCCAAAATTCCATGTATTAAATAACGAGCAACCAACTGTTTGGGGATATAATATTGTTGACAAGACAATCGAACCAAATGACGAATCTGATCCTGATCGCATCGGAAAAGATACCTTTGTAACATATAACGAAATTATTGATTCATTAACTAAGGAAACTGAGCAAACTGTAAGCTTTACTGGTGCAGGTTCTGCAACTCCTAAAGATAATGTGCAAAATGATTTTGTCTTCAAGGGATCATATAATGAAGCGACTAAAGAAACAACTTGGGAAAATAAGGACCATACCTATGGAACAGTTAAAGTACCTGTTGTGACAGGGTATTTCGCTGATAAAGCAGAAGCTGGTGCTAAGACAGTTACGCCAGATTTACCAAAAGCAACAGATACAGTTACCTATAAAGCTTTGGGTAAAATCATTCCAGTAGATGCTTCTGGAAATGTAATTGCAAATGCTCCTCAACCCCAATACCTGAATGATGCAAATGATCCTCGTAAAGCTGGAGAAACAGCAGTACCTGAAATTGTAGGCTACAAACCAGAGCGTACAAGTGTTACACCTGAAAACCCAGGTGAAGATACAAAGGTAACTTACGTCAAGACAGAACAAGTTGCAGTTGTTCGTTACATAGATGTTGATAACAAGGATGAAGTCGTTCATACAGACAATATTACTGGTAAATCAGGAGAAAAGATCGCCTATACGACAGAAACTGTTTTGAAATCGTTGCTTGAAAAAGGGTACTTATTACAGGAAGATGGTTTCCCTGCAGATGCAACTTTTGATACAGATGAAACAAAAGTTCAAGAATATACAGTCCTATTGAAACATAAGATCACTGTTAAAAAAGATACTCCAAAACTTGTGGAAAGAACGATTCATTATGTATTTGAAGATGGTACAAAAGCAAGTGAAGATCATCATGATCAAGTAAGCTTTTCACGTATGTTAAGTATCGATAATGTAACAGGTAAGGCTACAAGTACATCTTGGGTTTCTGAAGATGGAGTGACAAGTTTTGACGAAGTGGTATCTCCAAGTATTGCAGGATATAATCCTGATCTTGCTAAAGTGGCTGCGGTTCAAGGAATTACAGCAGAAACTGGAAATCAGGTTGTAACTGTAACTTATAGAAATGTTCAACCAATTCCACAAGTTACCCCAACTCCAATTCCGACTCCAACCCCAACTCCACAAGTTACGCCGGATCCAGTACCGACCCCAACTCCGGTTCCAACTCCAACCCCGGTACCGACCCCAACTCCAATTCCGACTCCAACCCCAACTCCACAAGTTACGCCAACTCCAGTTCCAACCTCTACCCCAGCTCCAAAAGTGCCATCAGCAGTTCCAACTCCAAACTCAGCTCCAAAAGAGGAGGAAAAAGAACTTCCAAAAACTGCGGGTCACTCTTCTGGTATGGCTCAAGTTCTAGGAGTACTTGGCCTATTTACTGGATTCAGTTTAGTTGGAAAAGCAAAACGAGATGAATAAAATCAAAATAAAACTCTAGACAACAAAATATTGGAAGTGTAGTGTTTTAGGGAGTGAGAATGTATGTCAATACAGCATCAATTCCACTCCCTTTTTTATCATAAAAAGTTAGAGAGAAAATATATGTATTCAAGAGTAAAACGGAATCAAATGAATAAGGTAAACAAGTATTCCATTAGAAAATCAAGTTTTGGTGCAGTATCTGTTGCTGTAGCTGCCTTGATGGTTTTTGGTACTTATTCAAATGTGAGTGCAGATGAACAGAAAGTAGATTCACATCGCACTGAAAAAGAAGAACAAAAAGTCTCTGAAAAACCAGAAGAGACCAAGCAAGAGAAATCTGAGGAAAAAATAGCAGAATTACCTTCAACTCTTCAAGCTCCAGTTTTGGAAAAAGAAGAATTAGATATCAATGCCCTTCTAAAGAAGGAAGCAGAGTCTAAAGTGGCAGCTGAGACAAAAATTTCTGACTCAAAAGAATTCACTTTTAAAGAAGTTAAGTCTAGTGAAGAAAAAACTACCTCACCTACTTCAAGTGAGAAGGTAAAAGAAGAAAAATCAGTCGAAAAAACTACCTTGGAACAGGTTGTATCAGAAGCAGAAGTTTTAAATCAAGTTGCTGTTCGTTATGCTCAAGAAGCAGATCGTAAAGTTGAAGAAAAAGCCTTGGTTCAAGAAGCTGTTAAGGCAGCAACAATTCAGATTTCACAATCAAAATCCTTGTTGAAAGATTCATATGTTAGTGCAGAAAATCTTAAGACTCAATTAAACCAACTGTATTCAGCTATTGAAACAGTATATACTGAGTTGCAACGTGCAGGACACGGCAAGAAAATTAGCGCTAGTCTATCGCCAACTCAAACACAAGATGTAGCTATCGATAATGGAAATATTATTGCCAGTGGTACAATCGATATGGCGGATCGTGTGACTTCAACAGGTATTGCTGATTATCGTTTCCAATTAAAATTTAAAAATGGTGCCTATCATAAGGGGGATATCTTCACAATTGGTTTGAAGGAATTACCGCAAGACAATAATCTTCCTCAAAAATTGGTTGCTGAAGGTAAAGTATTTGCAGAACGAGTGAGTCTGGTTCAGAAAAATGATAATGCCAAAGCTGGAAGCCTTTCATACTGGGCTTCACGTGGAGATCGTGACGTTGCTCTGGACACAAAAGAATCATGGGATTTAGTTGACAAAGGAAGTCATATTGAAGCAACTTACCGTTTCACTGATGAAATTGAACGTCTAGATGATGTTACTTTTGAACTTCAATACAGAGGCGGAATTCGTTATCCTCGAGTGAACGTGGATAAGTCTGTAACTGGTGTTATTTCAGTTAATGGTCAAAATGTAGTCACTAAGAATTACACTGTGATTAAAACAGATATAGGAGCACCTAAAGTTTATGATACACCAGCTACAGCTAACTTCACAGGTGATGTTATGTTGGATGATGATGGTAGTATCAAAACATATAACAGCACTCTTCGTATCGGAACATGGAAATCAAACTTTAGTGCAGGGACCCGTTTCACCGTTCGTATCAATGATACAGAATTCAATAAGTTTGCTACTGTCGGTGAATTTGTTGAACGTGGTGCCCACAATGTCGAAATGATAAATACTAGCCCTGATACATCAAGAACAAGGGTAAATCGTCATAATGTTATTTTGGAGGCGCCTCGTGAAGAACCAGGTCAACATGCAAAATTTAAGATTCTTAAGGCTGCTGATAATGAATTAACCTTTGAACTCGTTTCTGGAAAGATGTTGGCTGGAAGAACCTATGTATTACGTACAAAAGACTTTGGAGTTGACCGTGTTCCGACAAGTCACACAGTTAATTATCTGAATGAAGCTAGAAATGGTTTTAAATCAAATGTTCCAGGGACATTGACAGTTGTTGATGCCAAAGGTAAAAATCTTACAGACCAATACGAACAAGCTGCTGACTCTGACTGGAAAATTGCCAACCCAGATATGGTAAGAACAGATGGACGCCTTGTATATGGAGATGTAGCTGTTCGCTTCGTTGATACTCAAGGGAAAATGCTTCTTCCTGCCATTGCAGCGGTGGAAAATGGAGGTATCCTTCAAGACAAATTCACTACTGTAAGACCATCTACCAAAATTGATACTAGCTATGTAGCTACTTTGGAGAGAAATACAACTGAGACAGAAGTTCAAGAAAACAAAGGAATTCAAACAACATCTATCACAGCACCTTATCTATTACATTCACCAAATGGTAAATATTATGTCTTCAAAGAGTACGCACAAAATGATCGTTTTTATAGCAATACGAAGACATCTGGTACGATTACACGAGCTCAAGCTAACGTGGTAGCTGTGTACGAAGAAGCTAAATTTGGTAAAGTTGATATTCAATATCGTGATAAAACAAGTCAAGCTATTTTAGAAACATTCAATACACCACATGATAAGAGTTCAAATCTCATTAACTTGTTGGGAAATAACTATGATGTGACTGCTAAAGTTCCTGAACGTTTCGAAAAAGATGGTGTAGTATATGTCTTGTCACAAACACCTGCTAATAGTAAGGGACATTTGACACAGGCTGATATCCATGTTGTTTATGATTATCTTGCTCAACAAAAAGCACAGGTTAAATACCTCAATCAAACAGAAACAAGTCCTAAAGTTTTAGGAAATGTGGATAGTGTAGTTGGTCTTCCAGGTGAAACAATTGCTTATAATTCAAAAACTCGTATTAATCAATACCTAAAACAAGGATATGAATTAGTACATGACGGTTTTGCAAATGCTAATGATAAACGCTTTGACAGTGAAAAACAAACTGATCAAGTATTCTCAGTTCAATTAATCGAAAAAGTTATGACTGTTACAGCAGATGATCCAAAACCAATTGCTGGAAATCCATTGGTAGCAGGAGATGCATTGTCACCTGTTTGGCCTAAATCGGTTGAAAACTTAGATACACTGAGAAAAATGACCAAGCAGACCATTCACTACAAATATCTAAAAGATGGTAAAAAAGCTTTCAAAGATGTAGTTCGATCTGTAGTTTTTGAAAGAGTGGCGAGAGTTAACCTCGTTACTGGTGCAGTTATTTATGATAATTGGAAAATCACAAGAATTGATGATAAACCAGTAGCGTCAGTGGATACGACTGTTCATAAACCAAATGTCACTCCACAAGGAGTAACAACTATTGCAGCAACTCCTTCTAGTCTAGGGAATGGAATTTCTATCAAACCAGTTTTGACTGTTCCGAATCCAGTTGTTGCATCATCACCAATTGTTGCAAAACCCGTTGTACCGGTAAGACCAGTAACACCGGTTAAACCAGCAGTGTCAACTCCGGCCAAGCCAGCGCCTGTCGTTAAACCAAAACCGGTAGCACCAGTAACACCTGTCAAACCAGTAGTTTCGACACCAGTAACTCCAGCGCCTGTTGCCACACCACAACCAGTTGCTCCAGTGAAACCAGTAGCACCTGCACCGGTAACACCTGTTAAACCAGTAGTATCTACTCCAGCTACACCAACACCAGCTGTGCAACCAAAGCCGGTAGCGACTACTGATTCAAAACCTAGCTTAACTCCAGCTGAAGCCTTGGCTGCAATTAAACCAACAGATTTTTCTTCACAAACATCTGTTAATAAGAAAACAGAGACAACACCTGTTCCTGGTGGAACGGCTACGACTACAACTACAACGACAACCACTGTTACCTCAAATGCGGCAACAGCAGGTCCAACAACACCGATTGTCACTATCACGACAAATGAGACCGAAACTCATTCAGAGGTGACAAGTGTCATTCATACTGGTACTACCAGCCACACGCATGTAGTCGGAGTTGTTACAAAACCAAATGTAGTTGTTACTCATCCAAAACCAAGTGTTCAGCCTAAACCGCATTTAACGAGACCTCATCATGGACCAGTACACCATGTTCCTTCACGTCCAGGTAAACAAGTTAAACCAATTAGAACTGGACCAGGAACTCGTGGTCATGCTAGAAGACATCGCTAAATATAAAGTGTTAATACTGATTTAACTAGTAGGATAGTATAATCTAAATAAAATAGAGTTTATAAAAATGAGTAACTTAATATAAAAGTTGCTCATTTTTTGATAATAAAATGAATTTAGTAATTTTCTGGATTAGTAAATTATTTTTACAAAAATATAACAAATCTTATAAACAATATATTATGTATCGAAAGGGTTTGCATATAAGGAAATAAAAGAATATAATATATACAAGAAGAAATTTGATAGTTTGAAGCAAGGAGTTCTTTATGTTTTTTAATCGAAAAGGAATCAATCAAAAGAATTGGAGGATGATAAAGAAAGGGAAGCATTTTCTTTTTGGGTGCACTCTTTTTTTGGCTACAGGAGCAGTGACGATACAGAATCCACATCTTGTTCATGCTGATGAAATGGTTGCGTCTCTGAATGATTCAACTAAAGTCAAAGATGAAGATCCGAATAGTGACAAGGTTCCAAACGATGTGGAAAATCATCCACAGGTAGAAAATCATGTTAAAGAATCAGATAAGATTTCTGAACATGTTCCAGAAGATAGAATTATTGAAAAGGCTGTAGAGAATACAGTCAAAACTGTGGATAAAACTACTTTAAATGAATTAATTGAAAAGATTAGGAACACTGATTTACAGACTAAAACAGCTAAATCAGTTGAAAATCTTAATCTCTCTTTGTCGCGTGCGCAAGCAGTCTTGGATAAAGCAGGTACTAGTCAGGATGAGATAGATAAAGAAGTTCAAGCTTTGTCTGACTCATTTGCTCAACTGGAAGAGAAAAGCAACGACATAGACAAAAAAGAAAAGCAAGCAGACAAAGCAAACGATAGTGATGAAAAGAAAAATCTTTTAACAGAAAAGATCGCTAAGGTTCAGGCTCTTGTTTCAGAAATTAACCAATTAGCAGGAGAAATTAGTTATGAATTTAGTGAATCTGAAAGCAAATCTCTTCAAGCATTTGGTGATTTATCTGAGGAAAAATCCACTGATAGTGAAGTTGATGGTGCTCTAAATGAAGCGAAGAGCCTCCGCAACAAAGTAGCTAATAGAGTAACTCGAGCACAATCTGGGAAACGTGATCCACGGAATGGAAAACCAATTGATGGTAAGGGAGAGAGTGGGTTTAGAGCGATTTGGATATCGTCAATTGCTAACAAATACGAGGGTAGTAATGCGTTAGTAAACGAAAATAAAAAAGAATTAACTTTTTATAATTCAGATACTTTATTCTCGGTGATGACAGCATATGGTAAAAGAGGAAATGGGGAACCGTTAGTAAGATATCCGAATGGTCCAAAACGTGGTGAGGAAGATCCTACTCCATATTATGTAAAACGAGTAGGAATTATTAGTGGTTTAGATCAAGTTAATGGTTTAAAACTACGTGTAGCTTATAAAAATTTCCAAACAGGAAAGAAAGAAGAAGTAGATATTGCTGCTAACTATTGGAATGTAAATAATCCTGAAGTGCAAATGGCTCTTGTTGGGACTATAGGGAATGGCGGTAATGTAACACCAGGTACTTATCATATTACAATTGGGGCGAACGGAAAAAATAAGCAAAATACAATTACCTATACTCTGACTATCAAACCTCAAAGTGAACGTAATACTGTTAATAATTTAACGCCAACTTATGTGGATGATGTCCGTCATTTAACGGAAACAGAAAAGAATGCTTTAATTGAAAAATTTAAAGCAGAGCATCCAAATGTGGTTAATCGTGCGAATCATATTGACTTTGACCATGCTGAAGTATCAGCTGATGGTGCAACAATGACGATTCATTTTAAAGATGGATTCAATCCTAAAACCATCCAAACAAATGCGACAAATGATGTTGAAGCAAAACATTCTAGTCTGACGGCTTATTTTGGGGATTCAAAAGAAATATATACGAATCCAAGGGAATTAGTACGCTCTAAAACAGGTCACGAAGTACCGACAACGGCTCAGGTAACGTATAAAACACCATTTAACTTGCAACAAGCAGGCACAAGAAACGTTGTCGTAACGACCACTTATCAAAACGGGGTAAGTAAAGACGTAACAACTCCTTATACTGTTTTAGACTTTATAGGAAAACAAGATAAGAAAATTAATCAAAATCAATCTGGACAACTAGGAGATGCTAGAAATTACGTAACAGTCTCAAACAATTCAGCAATTCCCAGAGAGTTAACCGTTCGTTGGAAAGGTGGTTCATCTAATGTAGATACTTCTGCAGCAGGTATCCAGCATAAAGAAATCGAAATTCTTCGTGGTAACCATTTGATGAAAACTGTGAATATTCCAGTTGAGATTGTAGATAATATCAAACCGACAATTACTGCCCCTGATAATATTACATTAACGAGATTAGAAGGATTACCTAGTGAAATCAATATTCACGCTCAAGATAATGATAAAGGAGTAGGGCTGAAAGAAAGTAACTCTGTAACGGTTGACAATCTACCGAATCCATTATCTTACAATGCAAAAAAATCAAAAATTGAAATTAATGGCGTTATTCCAAATAATTTCCAACTTGGTAAATCAAGTATTCAAGTGACTGTTAAAGCGGTTGATAAAAAAGGAAATACTGCGACTAAAAATATTACTTTCCATATTCAATCTCAAACACAAAAATATACAGCAGTTGCTAATTCTCAAATTCAAGAAGTAAGTTATGGGGAAGCGCCTGATGCAGGAACAAGTATTCAAAAAAATGGGCTGCCAACAGGTACAAGATACGGATGGGCAACACAACCTAATACGACAACAGGCCCTGGGGATAAAACCGAATTCGTAACTGTAAGCTATCCAGATGGCTCAACAGATACAGTAACTGTAACCGTGAAAGTCCGTAAACTAAGTGATGAACATATACCAACTGGAAAGACAATTGCTGTCAATCAAAATGATTCGGTAACGAGTGATAGATTAAAAGCAGCAGTAACAGTGGATAATGGTGGAACTAGAAAAGTCAAGTCAGTTACTGCATCTCCTGTTAGCACTGTGCATGCAGGCCCACAAACAATCAAAGCGACAGTAACCTATTTGGATAATACCACTGATCCAGTTGATATTCCTCTAGAAGTAAAAGACGTAACACCGCCAACTATACAAACGCCAGCAGAAAATACAAACTGGGAAGTAACGGCATTAGACAAAGCTTTACCAAATATGGAAGTAAGAGCGGAAGATAATGAAAACGGAAGTGGTATTAAAAACGTTACTGTAACAGGGTTACCAGATTATCTAGATTATGATAGTCCAACTCACACTATTAAATTCAAATCAGGAAAAGACGCAGTAGAAAAATTAGCAGGGAATACACCAAGTCAAGAATTTACTTTAAATATTCGAGCAGAAGACAAAGCAGGAAATGTCAGCGAAAGAACTGCGAAAATCACTGTATCTTCAATGAGTGCGAAGACTAATCCTACGCCGATTCCACAAAATACGAGTTATGGACAAGTGCCAGATTCTAATGCAAGTGTAGATAAAGCAGGATTGCCAGACGGAACAAAAGTGACGTGGAAAACACCACCAGTAGTAAATACACCAGGAACTACTACAGGAGTGGCTGAAGTAACTTATCCAGATGGTTCAAAAGATGTAGTGACAGTAAATGTAACGGTTAGAAAAGTAAGTGAAGATTTTACAGCAACTGGAACACAAATTGAAGTAAATCAAAATGTATCAGTTACTCCAGAAATGTTAAAAGGAGCAGTAACTGCGACAAATGCGCAAGGTGAGAATGGAAATTCTAAAATTGCAACCGTGGAATCCAAAACACCAATTAACACTGAGGCGTATGGAGACCAAACAATACAAGCAAAAGTAACATATATTGATGGTTCAGAACAAGACGTTACAATTCCATTGAAAGTAAAAGATGTTACGGATCCAACAATTCAAACACCAGCAGAACATACAAACTGGGGAATGACGGCTTTAGATAAAACATTGCCTCCTATGAAGATTGAGGCAAAAGATAATGCAAATGGTAGTGGAGTTGCTACGATTGAAGTAAATAATATGCCTTCATTCTTAACATTTGATCAAGCTTCTGGAACAATTGTGTTCAAAGAGGGTGTTAGAGAAGTACCGAGAATTGATTCTGACAATGTAATGTATGGTGTAACGATAGTAGCTAGAGATAAAGCTGGGAATTCGACATCAATCTTAGTAAATATTACAGTTTGGTCAATGCGTGGAAAATACAGCCCAACTGCAATAGCGCAAGAAGTGGACAATGGACACGTACCAAATCCAGAAACAAGTGTAAACAAAACAGGCTTACCAGAAGGAACAACTGTTACATGGAAGACAAGACCAGATGTCAGCACACCGGGCAGTCATCCAGGAGTAGCCTTAGTTCATTATCCAGATGGAACAGAAGATGAAGTCGAAGTTCCTGTCACAGTTAAGAAACAAAGTGACACGTTTAACCCAACGGCAAAAGAGCCAAACCAAACTGTTCGTCACAAGGAAGTACCAGATCCAGAGAAAAGTATTAATACCAATGACTTACCAGCAGGAACAAACTATAGCTGGTCAGAACAACCAGACACAAGTAAACCAGGAAGTAAGACAGGAAAAGTATTAATCACCTATCCAGATAAGAGTACGGAAGAAGTGACGGTAACGGTAAACGTAACGCCACAAAAAGATGAATACACACCAACTGGAATCCCTCAAGAAGTGGACAATGGACACGTACCAGATCCAGAAACAAGTGTAAACAAAACAGGCTTACCAGAAGGAACAACTGTTACATGGAAGACAAGGCCAGATGTCAGCACACCGGGCAGTCATCCAGGAGTAGCGTTAGTTCATTATCCAGATGGAACGGAAGATGAAGTCGAAGTACCAGTAAGGGTAAAAGAACAAAAAGATACCTTCAACCCAACGGCAAAAGAACCGAACCAAACTGTTCGTCACAAGGAAGTACCAGATCCAGAGAAAAGTATTAATACAAATGACTTACCAAAAGGAACAAACTATAGCTGGTCAGAACAACCAGACACAAGTAAACCAGGAAACAAACCAGGCAAAGTATTAATCACCTACCCAGATAATAGTACGGAAGAAGTGCCTGTAACAGTAGAAGTAACGCCACAAAAAGATGAATACAATCCAACCGCAATAGCGCAAGAAGTGGACAATGGTCACGTGCCAGATCCAGAAACAAGTGTAAACAAAACAGGCTTACCAGAAGGTACAAGCGTAACATGGAAGACAAGGCCAGATGTAAGTACACCAGGAAGTAAGACAGGAAAAGTATTAATCACTTACCCAGATAAGAGTACGGAAGAAGTGACGGTAACGGTAAACGTAACGCCTCAAAATGATGAATACACACCAACTGGAATCCCTCAAGAAGTGGACAATGGACACGTACCAGATCCAGAAACAAGTGTAACCAAAACCGGCTTACCAGAAGGCACAACTGTTACATGGAAGACAAGGCCAGATGTCAGCACACCGGGCAGTCATCCAGGAGTAGCCTTAGTTCATTATCCAGATGGAACGGAAGATGAAGTAGAAGTACCAGTAAGGGTAAAAGAACAAAAAGATACCTTCAACCCAACGGCAAAAGAACCGAACCAAACTGTTCGTCACAACGAAGTACCAGATCCAGAGAAAAGTATTAATACAACCGACTTACCAGCAGGAACAAACTATAGCTGGTCAGAACAACCAGACACAAGTAAACCAGGAAGTAAGACAGGAAAAGTATTAATCACCTATCCAGACCATAGTACGGAAGAAGTGACGGTAACGGTAAACGTAACTCCACAAAATGATGAATACAGCCCAACTGGTATTGCGCAAACCGTAGACAATGGACATGTGCCAGATCCAGAAACAAGTGTAAACAAAACAGGCTTACCAGAAGGCACAACCGTCACATGGAAAGAAACTCCAGTTGTGAATACACCAGGAAGTCATCCAGGAGTAGCCTTAGTTCATTATCCAGATGGAACGGAAGATGAAGTAGAAGTACCAGTCACAGTTAAGAAACAAAGTGACACCTTCAACCCAACGGCAAAAGAACCGAACCAAACTGTGCGTCACAACGAAGTACCAGATCCAGAGAAAAGTATTAATACAAACGACTTACCAAAAGGAACAAACTATAGCTGGTCCGAACAACCAGACACAAGTAAACCAGGAAGTAAGACAGGAAAAGTATTAATCACTTACCCAGATAAGAGTACGGAAGAAGTGACGGTAACGGTAAACGTAACGCCTCAAAATGATGACTACACACCAACTGGAATCCCTCAAGAAGTGGACAATGGACACGTACCAGATCCAGAAACAAGTGTAACCAAAACCGGCTTACCAGAAGGCACAACTGTTACATGGAAGACAAGGCCAGATGTCAGCACACCGGGCAGTCATCCAGGAGTAGCCTTAGTTCATTATCCAGATGGAACGGAAGATGAAGTAGAAGTACCAGTAAGGGTAAAAGAACAAAAAGATACCTTCAACCCAACGGCAAAAGAACCGAACCAAACTGTTCGTCACAACGAAGTACCAGATCCAGAGAAAAGTATTAATACAAATGACTTACCAAAAGGAACAAACTATAGCTGGTCAGAACAACCAGACACAAGTAAACCAGGAAGTAAGACAGGGAAAGTATTAATCACATATCCAGACCATAGTACGGAAGAAGTGACGGTAACGGTAAACGTAACGCCACAAAAAGATGATTACGATCCCCAACCAAAAGCTCAAACAGTAGAACATGCTCAAGTACCATCTGCAAAAGATAGTATTGAAAATGTAAAAACGTTACCAGAAGGAACGACTTTTGGATGGAAAGATGGAAAAATTCCAGATACTTCAAAACATGGGGAGAAAAAAGGTGTTGTAACTGTAACGTATCCAGATGGAAGTACAGAAGATGTTGATGTTGTAATTACTGTGAATCCAGAAGATTTCAGTCCAGTAGTTCCGATGGAAAAAGTACCTGTGAAAAATCCTGAGAACTTAAGTCCAGAAGAACAAGATAAAGTGAAAGAAAAAGTGACAAAAGCAAATCCAGGAAAAGATGTAACAGTTGATTCAAAAGGAAATGTGACAATTACAGATCCGGAAACAAAAGTCAGTCATGAAATTTCTCGAGATAAATTGGTATTTGCATATGCAAAAGGTGTACCAGAAATTTTGAAAATTCCAGAATTTAATGGAGGAGTAAATACCCCGGATTCGCCAGTTCATGGAGTTCCAGAGTTTGCAGGTGGAGTAAATGGTGAGCCAGAAATTCAAGAAACCTTACCGGAATTTAATGGCGGAGTGAACGCACCAAATTCACCAACACATGAAGTCCCAGAATTCAATGGAGGTGTGAATGGTGATCTTCCTGATCCAGTAGAAGTACCTAAAGTTCAACTGATTATCACTAAGTGGGTTGATGAAAATGGTAAAGAATTGAAACCAGCGGATTCCAAAGCTCCAACGGTATTAGGTGAAGCCAATGAAGCATTTGAACATGGTGAAATTGAAGGTTATGTATTTGTAAGAACAGAAACTAAAGGTGATGTTGTAACTCACATCTTCAGGAAAGTGAGTCCAGTTAGACCAACAGGTGACGCTCAGCAAAGACCAGCTGCACCATCTTACGATACAAATCCTAGACCGGATATTGCTACCCCTGCTGAGGTGCCAGCTACTCAACCGGCTGGACAACCAAGTCAAACAGTTGAAGTGTCTGCTCAATTGCAGAATGAAGTATCAGAAACGAATCCATCAGTTTCTCAACCGAAAGCAATATTGCCAAATACTGGTACACAAGAAGACCGTGCTACAGGAGCAATAGGGGTTCTCTCTCTTCTTGGCGCATTTGGTTTGCTATTTGCCAAAAAGAAAAAAGACGATGAAGAGGAAGCTTAAATAGATGATCTCATCTGATCCTTGGTAGCTTTCCCTACGTGAAGTCTTTGTAAATCAAAAAGAACTAGAAAACTCACTCATTTGTGAGAACTCTAGTTCTTTTTTCGTATTTCAAGAACTAGTCATTCGATTGTTGATGAATTGTCTAGTTCTTTTATATAGAGGGCTAAAAGTCTGTCCGATTGTCTGTTTTAGAATAGCAATTAGAGATGACTAGATTGCATTGACCAAATCTTGAGCTTGTTTTTCAAGTGAGTTTAGGACTGTTTCTTCAAGAACCAATTTTCCGTCTGCCCAAGCAGAGTCATTGACACGTGCAGCAGTGAAATCACCAACGACTTGTGTACGGATAAATGGCAAGAGGTCCTTGTAAATAGCGAAGAGTTGATCGTGACCTGCATTGGCTACAGATGATACTGTGACAAACTTGTCTTGAAGGGCAGAAGCGCCACGTGTATCAGATAAGTCAAGGGCACGAGATAGCCAGTCAAGCAAGTTTTTCACTGTTCCAGGGATAGAGAAGTTGTAGACTGGAGAGAAGATCCAGATGGCATCCGCAGCGAGAACCGCTTCGCGAGCAGCCGCTACAGCTGGATGTGTTGGAACTTCCAAATCTTGGCTGAAGAGAGGAAGGGCTGAATAATCAAGGTAGCTAACTTCCGCTTTACCAGCAAGTGCTTTCTCAGCTTCGAGAGCCATTTGGTGGTTGAAAGAACCTTGACGTAGGGATCCGACGATAAATAATACTTTTTTAGACATGATGTGTCTCCTTTTTCTTAAAATTTCGAGAATTGCCTCGTTGTTATAAAATATATTACAACAAAAGAAAACACCTTGCAAGAAATTTGCTCAGAGTTTATTTGAAAATTAAAAATTACAGAAACTTTAGTCGTTTGCGACTGGAAAAGTAAGAAGTGTTTTTTGGATCCTGGTTTATATTTGATTTTCGAAGAGTATTCTTATATTCACTTGTAATAAAGTTTAATAGATGGTAAAATAGACGAGTGAAAAAAAGACAAAACAAAGCAAAAAATAATCTACTGTGGCAGTATGGTATAGGGATGACGATTTTGTTTGTGGTTATCAGTGCTTCCTTTCTGTATCTAGTGTTTTTGGGTATGAGACCTTATCAAACAGCTAAAAGTGAAGGAGAAAAATTAGCTCAGCAGTATGCAGGATTAGAGCAGGCTGATCAGGTTGACTTATACAATGGCTTGGAATCTTATTACAGTGTTCTTGGTCATAATAAACAGCAAGAAGCACTTGCTGTCCTGATTGGAAAAGATGACCATAAGATTTACGTTTATCAGCTAAATCAAGGTGTTTCACAAGAAAAAGCAGAAGCTGTTTCGAAGGAAAAAGGAGCTGGCGAGATTGACAAGATTACCTTTGGTCGTTATCAAGACAAGCCAATTTGGGAAGTCAAGTCAGGCTCTGATTTTTACCTAGTAGATTTTGAAACAGGAGCATTGGTCAATAAGGAGGGCCTATGAAACTATCCAACCGTGTTTTAGAAATGGAAGAAAGTGTGACTCTGGCTAGTGATGCAAGAGCAAAGAAGTTAAAGGCTGAAGGAAAAGATGTACTTTTCTTAACTTTAGGTCAGCCCGATTTCCATACTCCCAAAAATATTCAAGATGCAGCTGTTGCAGCCATTCGAGATGGACGTGCTTCTTTCTATACGGTAGCTTCAGGTTTGCCTGAGTTAAAAGCAGCAGTCAATACCTATTTTGAGCGTTATTATGGTTATTCCGTAGCGGCCAACGAAGTCACATTTGCTACCGGTGCCAAGTTCTCCCTCTATACTTTCTTTATGGCTGTAATCAATCCTTTAGATGAGGTTATTATTCCAACTCCATACTGGGTTAGTTATGGAGATCAGGTCAAGATGGCAGAAGGGCTTCCAGTCTTTGTTCAAGCTAAAGAAGACAATGATTTTAAAGTCACAGTGGATCAACTAGAACTAGTTAGGACAGATAAGACAAAGGTTTTGGTTCTCAATTCACCATCTAATCCGACTGGTATGATTTATACTCGTGAAGAATTACTAGCTATCGGAAATTGGGCAGTTGAGCATAACATTCTGATTTTAGCAGATGATATATACGGTCGCCTTGTTTATAATGGAAATGAATTTGTTCCAATCTCAAGTCTATCAGAAGCAATTCGTAAGCAAACCATTGTTATCAACGGTGTATCTAAGGCCTATGCCATGACGGGTTGGCGAGTTGGTTATGCGGTAGGTGATCCTGAAATCATTGCAGCTATGAGTAAATTGACGGGACAAACAACTTCAAATTTGACATCTGTTTCTCAATATGCGGCTATCGAAGCCTTAACAGGACCACAGGATTCTGTTGATATCATGCGTAAAGCTTTTGAGGAGCGTCTCAATACCATTTATCCGCTATTATGTGAGGTCCCTGGTTTTGAAGTTGTTAAGCCACAAGGAGCCTTCTACCTCTTTCCAAATGTTAAAAAAGCCATGGAGATGAAAGGTTATACGGATGTGACTGACTTTACAACAGCTATTCTTGAGGAAGTTGGTTTGGCACTTATAACAGGAGCAGGTTTTGGAGCGCCAGAAAATGTCCGCCTCAGCTATGCGACAGACCTAGACACGCTTAAAGAAGCAGTTAAACGCTTGAAAGCATTTATGGAAAAATAAAAGAAAAAGAAAAGGAAAAATAATGACAAAACGTGTAACGATTATCGATGTAAAAGACTATGTTGGTCAAGAAGTGACGATTGGAGCTTGGGTTGCCAACAAATCAGGAAAAGGGAAAATTGCCTTCTTGCAATTGCGCGATGGAACAGCCTTCTTCCAAGGTGTGGCCTTTAAACCAAACTTTGTAGAGAAATTTGGTGAAGAAGTGGGGCTTGAGAAGTTTGATGTCATCAAACGCTTGAGCCAAGAAACGTCTGTTTATGTGACAGGTATTGTCAAAGAAGACGAACGTTCTAAGTTTGGCTATGAATTGGACATTACAGATATCGAAGTGATTGGTGAATCTCAAGACTACCCAATCACACCAAAAGAACACGGAACAGACTTCTTGATGGACAACCGTCACTTGTGGCTCCGTTCTCGTAAGCAAGTAGCGGTGATGCAAATTCGTAACGCTATCATCTACGCAACTTATGAGTTCTTCGACAAGAACGGCTTCATGAAATTTGATAGCCCAATCCTTTCAGGAAACGCGGCAGAAGATTCAACTGAACTCTTTGAAACGGATTACTTCGGAACTCCAGCCTACTTGAGCCAATCAGGTCAGCTTTACCTAGAAGCAGGCGCTATGGCCCTTGGTCGTGTCTTTGACTTTGGTCCCGTATTCCGTGCTGAAAAATCAAAAACACGCCGTCACTTGACTGAGTTTTGGATGATGGACGCAGAGTACTCATACTTGACACATGATGAGTCACTTGACTTGCAAGAAGCTTATGTGAAAGCTCTTCTTCAAGGTGTTCTTGACCGTGCGCCTCAAGCCTTGGAAACTTTGGAACGTGATACAGAACTCTTGAAACGCTACATTTCAGAGCCATTCAAACGTATCACTTACGATCAAGCCATTGACCTCTTGCAAGAGCATGAGAATGATGAAGATGCTGACTACGAACATCTTGAGCATGGTGATGACTTTGGTTCACCACATGAAACTTGGATTTCAAACCACTTTGGTGTGCCAACATTTGTCATGAACTATCCAGCAGCCATCAAGGCCTTCTACATGAAACCAGTTCCTGGAAATCCAGAGCGCGTGCTTTGTGCAGACTTGCTTGCTCCAGAAGGCTATGGAGAAATTATCGGTGGTTCTATGCGTGAGGAAGACTACGATGCCCTTGTCGCAAAAATGGATGAACTTGGCATGGATCGTACTGAGTATGAATTCTACCTTGACCTTCGTAAATACGGTACAGTTCCACACGGAGGATTTGGTATCGGTATCGAGCGTATGGTAACCTTCGCAGCAGGAACAAAACACATCCGTGAAGCTATTCCATTCCCACGTATGTTGCATCGTATTAAACCTTAAATAATGAGATGAAAGTAAAAGGTCAAATCGGCCTTTTACTTTTTTTAAAAATGAAATCACTTAAAAATAAGATTAATATATATATATATATATAGAAAAATACATATTTAGGATATAAAACGTAGACAGTTTAATTGAAATAATGTTATAATGTAAGTTGGGAATGATGTACCTAAGTGCAGCTATCTTACTTTCTGAATCAGGCTGGGAAGGGGGGAGTTTTTGAATTACTTGGGCCTAATTCCGCAATTAAGATTTATTAAAAAAAGGAGATAATATGTATTCAAGAATGGACAAGTACCACGGACAAAAAGTCCAGCGCTTTTCAATCCGTAAGTATAGTTTTGGAGCAGCGTCAGTAGCTGTAGCAGCCTACATGATGTTTGGTGGAGCAGCAACTGTTCACGCGGATGTTACACCTTCAACAACTCCAGCAACAAACGAACAAGTAAACCCTAACGCTGGGAATCCAGAAGATTCAAATAAGGCTCAATCTTCAACTGAAACTGCTACATCAACTGTGGTAGCACCAAAAGCTGAGCAACCAACAGCACCAGTTGCAGAAAAACCAACTTCTGAAGTTGAACAACCATCAGCACCTGCAGAATCACCAAAAGCGGAAGAAGCATCAGCTACAAAGGCTGATACAAGCAAATTGGAAGCAGCTATTGCTCGTATGGAAGCAGCCCTTGGGAAAGCAGGTCTAACTGAAAAGACTGCCTCAGCCATCGAAGCAGCAAAAGCAGAACTTGCTAAGGCGCAAGCCCTTCTTTCAAACGACAAAGCAACACAAGCAGAAGTTGATTATTCAACAAGTTCTTTGAAAAACAGAGCTTTCGTATTAGAAAGTATGCCAAAAGCAACTGCAGATAAGAAAGAAAACAAAAACCAAGATTCACGTAATGGACAGGCCATTCCTGGTCAAGGTGAAAGTGGCTTTAGAACAGTAGATACAACTGCAGCTAACTCGGCAGAAGAAGCAGCTAAATACAAAGCTGAAAGAGATAACGCTTTAACTGAATTACAAGCAAATATTGCTAAAATTCAAGCTAAACTTGATGAACAAAAAGCAAAAGATGCGAATAAAAAAGATCAAGCAGTAATTGATACTTACACTAAAGTTATTGAAAAAGCTAATGGTGTAGTAACGAAAGCGAATGCTGCAGAAGCAACATCAGCTCAAGCAATGAGCCAACAAGCAGAAGCTGTTAAATCTGAACGTGACTTATTAGCATTTTACTTAGCAGGAAAAACTGAATTAGGTGCTCCTGTTAGTGAAAACCATGCTGCTTATGGTAACAACCCTAAAAACGGTGTATTCGAAAGCTTAAAAGAAGGTTTCGGAGACAAAGTAACATTCACTGATGCAGATAAAAAATCAGAAACAATTGCTAAACAATATGAAAGTGGACGTGACATTACTAATAAAGTAAATAATGTTCCAAATGCAAAAGATACAATCGGTAGTGCAACCTATAACTGGCAAGAAAAAGCTATTACAAAAGCTGATGCAGAAGCTGGTATGTTAAATGGTTGGAAAATTGAAAAAGGTGAAAAAGTTAATGCGGTTAAACCACTTGATGTAACAAATGTTACAGATAAAGATGGACAACCAAGTACACGTGAAGTTCCAAAATCTAAAATCTATTCAAACGATGGAGAATTAAAAAAATACCAAACTTCAGGTGAAAAAAGTTATGTTAATGGTAGTGGTGCTGTTCCTTCAGTAACTCCAACAATTGATGTAATGAGAAAAAATGTGTTCGGTGAAGTGAAAAACCGTGATTACTATCTAGAATTAGGAAGTAAAGGTACAACACTTTCGAAAGAATTCGATGTAAACGGAAATTCTCGTCTAAATGTTAACTTAATTCATAGTGCTGCATATGGTGGTTCAACATCAACATCATCAGGTGAAAGAGTTAAATTAACAATCGTAGATGCATTCACTGGTAAAGAAATCAAACCAGTTGAAGGTAAAAATGCTCCTTTAGCAACTGAACAAGCTGCTCTTGCTGCTAACGGATGGAACCACCTAGACCGTATTTATGATATTCCAGCTGAAACAACTAAAATTAAAGTGTTAATTGAAGCAGGAAGTCAAGGAACAAATAGTTTAATTAATGATAACAAAATCAATATTAAAGATGGTTACTTAATCGGTGGTATTGGTATCGCAACTGCTCCAGCTGCTGAAGTATTAACTAATGTTCGTTCAGGAAACAAAAGTTTTGAATTCGGATATACAAAAGATACAATTTATGATAAAGGTCAAAAAGGTGTATTTGATATCGATATTAAAAACACTGGTGGAATGAATATTGACTACTATGGTGCATCAAATGTTGAAGTGACAGTAGAAGTTCCTAAAGGTGTAACGTTAGAAGATAAAATCTACAATGCTAACGGTGGATCAAACTGGTTAGGAAATGTTTGGGCAAATACAATTAAATGGGTTCCTAACGATCCAAGTGATAACTCAAAAGGTGGAAAATTAACTTATAACGTACCAGCCGGAAATCGTATGGCTGCTGCAGAGACAAACTCTCGTAAAACAAGTATTCCATTTACAGCAGCAGATAACTTCGTAGGACCAGCTGACTTTAAAGTAACAGTTAAGAGTGGTTTTGGAGATACGGATGCAGAAGGTAACAGACTGTACTCATATACTGCAAATGGTTTAAAACCAGCTTATGAAAATGAATTTAACCGTAATGGTTTAGCAGATTCAGATGATCCAAACCACAAATATGGTAGAGAAATCTTCATTAATAGTTTACAAACTAACTCAGTCATTACCGTACCAATTAACACAACTGATGAACAATTAAAAGCAATTGCTTATGCGAAAGCACAAGAAGCTATTAAATCACCAGAGTTTACTAAATTATTAAACGATGTTACTGGTACAGCTGCATTAGGTGACACTAATGGTTCAACTTTTGTTAATAAAGATAATATTGCAATTACAAAAGTTGCTGAAGATGGTCGTGGGGTTGTTAAAGTACCTGTAACGTATACAGTAGATGGTAAAACATATGAGACTACTGTTGATATTGAGGTAAACGTTGTTAAATCAACTACAAAACCAGTTGTAGTATTTGAAGGTGATGAAATTACACCTGCTAGTGTTAAAGAAAAAGTAGAACCAGCTACTACCCTTGGTAAAGGTACTGCTAATGAACCAAAAGCAAGTGATATCTTCAAAACTGATGGAAAAGCTGGTCAAACTGGATTAACAATTCCAACAACAGTGACTCACAATGTAGATGGAACAGAAGTTACAGAAAATGTAACAGTACCAGTTACAGTTCTTCCTAGAACAGAAGGTGAAGTTGACGTACCTAAAGGAGCTACTCCAGATAAAGTTAAGGATACTTTAAAAGCTAAAGCAGAAGAGTTAATTAAAACTCCTGACTTCCCTGAAAAAGTGCCAGAAGGATATACAGTTACTGTAGGAGAAGTTCCTGAAATTCCTGCTGATATTGCTAATAAAAAAGGTGAACCAGTAGTTGTAAAAGTTCCAGTAACATTTACATCACCAGACGGAACAACGTATACTTCAGAAATTCCAGTAACAGTAAATGTTAAAGGTTCAGAAGTGAAACCTGTATATGTTGTAGAAGGAAATCAACCAAAACCAGCTGATGTTAATGAAGCAGTTACACCTGATAAAGGTGGAGATTTAACTCCTGTAACTGAAGCTGACATCAATAAAGACGTTCCTACGGATAAAGTTAAAGTAGGAGCAACTGATTTGTCAGTTAAAGCAACTGTTAAATACCCAACTGGTGATGAAAATGTAGACGTTCCAGTTAAAGTATTACCAAAAGCAACACCAACAGGTGTGACAGTACTTAAAGATACTGATGACACAGCTCTAACTAATGCTGTAAAAGAAAAAGCGAATGAAGCAGTAAGTAAATTAACAAACTTACCAGCTGGAATTACTGCATCACTAGATGAAAGAGAAACTTCTTACACATTACCAAAAACAGATTCAAATGGGGACAAAGATACAGTTCCTGTAAAAGTATTATACAAAGATGATAAAGGTAATGTAGTTGGTGAAGATACAATTAACGTACCAGTTAAAGTAGTAAGCTCAACACCAAAACCAGTAGTCGTATTCGAAGGTGACACACCAAAATTAGACAAAGATTCAGTAACACCAGGTGAAGGTGGAACAGTTGGAGAACCAACAACAGTTCCATCTACAAAAGATAAAGCTGGAGCTACAGATGTAACAGTTGATGTACCAGTAACTTACGACAATGGAAAAGTGACTGAAACAGTTAAAGTTCCAGTAACAGTATTACCAAAAGCTGAAAGTGAAGTAACAGTAGCTAAGAATACAACTCCAGATAAACTGAAAGAATTAGCAAAAGATAAAGCTAAAGAAGCTGTTGAAGCAACAGACTTCACATCTAAATTACCAAAAGGTGCAACAGTAACTGTTGGCGATGTGACTGAAGATGTATTAGCTAAAATAACAGCTGAAAAAGGTACAAACACAGGAACTGTTAATGTGCCAGTAACCTACACAGTTGATGGAAAAGATTACACAACTACAATCCCAGTAACAGTAAATGTTAAAGGTTCAGATGTAAAACCTGTGTACGTTGTAGAAGGTGATAAACCAAAAGCTGAGGATGTAAACAAAGCAATCACTCCTGATACTGATGGAACTACAACACCTGTAACTGATGAAGAGATCAACAAAGCTATCCCTACAACAGAAGGTAAAGTAGGTTCTCCAGATGTTAAAGTTACTACTAAAGTAACTTATAAAGATGGTGGAGACGAAGAAGTAACAGTACCTGTTACAGTATTACCAAAAGTTAAACCAGAAGGTGTAACAGTACCAAAAGATGCTGATAAGACTGAATTAGCAAAAGTTGTTAAAGAAAAAGCAGAAGAAGCAGCTAAAAAACTTGAAGGTCTTCCAGACGGTGTAACAGTTACAGTAACAGATGTTAATACAACTCCTGGAACAGATACTGTAGGTAAACAAACTCCAGCAACTGTAACAGTTGAATACAAAGATAAAGATGGAAACAAAATCACTAAAGTGATTGAAGTACCAGTAAACGTTGTGTCTTCAACACCACCATCAGTAGTAGTATTTGAAGGTGACACACCAAATTCTGAAGAAATTAAGAAAGGTATTGAACCTGGTAAAGGCGGAACAGTAGGAGACCCTACAAAAGTTCCATCTACAGCAGGAAAAGCTGGAGCAAAAGACGTTGAAGTAGAAGTACCAGTAACATACGGAAATGGTAAATTCAAAGAAAACGTTAAAGTTCCAGTAACAGTATTACCAAAACCAAAAGCTGGAGAAGTTGTTGTACCAAAAGATCTTTCAGAGAAAGAATTAAAAGATAAAGTTGGTAAAGATGCAGAAAATGCAATCAACAACGAAGAATTCAAGAAAAAACTTCCTGAAGGAGCAACTGTTAAAGTTGATTTAACAAATGTTACAGTACCAAAAACTTCAGAGCCAGGAAAAGCTGGAGAAGTAGAAGTACCAGTGATTTACACTGTCAATGGTAAAGAGTACAAAACAACAGTTAAAGTACCAGTAACAGTGGTTGAAGGTAAAGAACAACTTGTACCAAAAGGTGATACTCCAGATCCAAAAGATAACATTACACCAGGAAATTACCCAGAAGGAGCTACATTCGAATACGATACACCAGTAGATACTTCTAAACCAGGTAAAAAAGAAGCTGTTGTTATTGTTAAGGATAAAGATGGTAAAGAAATTGTACGAGTTCCTGTAGTAGTGAATGTGGTAGAACCAAAAGTTACACCAATCATTGTTCCAGAAAGAACTAAATTAACTAAAGAAGATGTACAAAAACACATCGAAATCCCAGGAGTAACTGGATGGGAAATCGTAGGGGAACCAGAACTTCCTGAAACATTCCCTGCAGGTGTAAGACCATCAGCAACAGTTACAGTTAAATTACCAAACGGTAAAACAATGAAAGTACAAGTACCAGTAATTGCTACACCAACTGTAACACCAATCGTTGTACCTCAAGGAACAACAATTACACCAGATGATGTGAAGAAACACGTCAACATTCCTAAAGAATCAGGATGGGAAATTATTGAAGTTGGAGAAATCCCAACAACTGAAACACCTGGAGAAAAAACAGCTGTTAAAGTGAAGGTGAAATTACCAACTGGTGAAATTATCGAATTGGAAGTACCAGTAAAAGTAACACCTAAAGAGTCTACAGATCTTATCCCGGCACCAGTTCAGCCTGATCAAGTTGTGACTTACTATGTAGATGAAAATGGTAAAACTATCTCTCCAAGCGAAAACGGCGCACAATCTCCTAAGGCTGTTTCTGGATATGAATACCAAACAACTACAAAAGATCCAAATGGAAATCTTGTACACCACTACAAGAAAGTGGCAACGCCACAACCTGCTGGACCAACTGCTTCTGAACAACCTGCAGCTCCAACAGCTCCAGCAGAACCAGGACAACCAGCAACACCAAATCAAACTCAACCAGCGGCACCAGCTCAAGCAGATGCAACAGTAGCAACTGATACAACTGCTAAACCAGCAACACCTAAATATGTTGAAGGTCAAAAAGAATTGCCTAACACAGGTACAGAAGCCCATGCAGGCCTAGCAGCACTTGGACTTCTTGGAGCCCTTAGTGGATTTGGACTTCTTTCTCGCAAGAAAAAAGAAGACTAAAAACTCATAGTTTTTAAGAAGATGATTCGTCATCTTCTTTTTTTGGCTTTTTGTCAACTGTATAGTGGATTGAAGAAAAGCGGCTATATCTATAGGGGATTTACCCGCTACAAATAGTACATCTCAGAAATAGTATAAATTTATTTTTGAGATGATAGTTTATCGTTCTCTATATTGTATTTTTATGCAATATATATCTGAGTATGTTTAGGAAGAGTTTGATAATATTATTTTTTTGTACCTAGGACACAAAAATAATATAAATGAATCGAGTATAAACGAGACATATTTATGGACAAGTTAATTTTATTTATGATAAAATAGTAGAGTTGTTTTTATAAAAACCAACATATATTTATATGTAATCATAAAACTTTTAGATTGAGATAAGAAGGAGAAAACATGTATTCAAGAATGGAAAAATACCATGGTAGAAGAGCCCAGCGCTTTTCTATTCGTAAGTATAGCTTTGGCGCTGCTAGTGTCCTTTTGGGAACGGCACTTGTTTTAGGTGCTAATGGAGTACAAGCTGATGAGACTCTACCAGTAAATCCGGCTACTTCTGATCTTGCAGCTACAAATAAGAAGGATGCAGACTCTGCTCTAACAACACCTGTTGTTGAAGAACTTCCAGAATTAAAGATTGATGCTGTAAAAGCAGATGAAAAAGCTGAACCTAAAGAAGACGTTAAAACTGAAGCAACACCTGTAGTAGAAAAAGAAGTCTCTGATAAATCTGATAAAGAAGCAAGTAAAGAAAAATCGGATAAAGAACAAGCTGACAAAAAAGAAGCAACTAAAGAAAAAACTGACAAAGAAACATCAGAAAAAGTTGAAACAGAAAAAGCACAAGATGATGTTAAGACAGTTCTTACTCAATTGACTTCAGAAGCAGAAGTAATGGCAACAGTTGCTTCAAACTTCTCAGATAAGGAAGCTAAAGATGTTGAAGCTAAACAAAAATTATCAGCTGCAATTGCTGCAGTCAAGCTTGAAGCGGTAGCGGCAAAAGGTTTGCTCTATTCTAACGATTCTACGGAAGAACAACTAACATCCCAAGTAAATCGCATCTCATCTGCTATTGAAGCAGTCTACGCTGAAATGAAACGTGCAGGTCATGCAGGTAAAGTAGAAGCTGTGCTTGGAGCTACAGATGCTAAAGATCAAACCATTACAGGTAAAGGTGTTATTAGAAATGGTAATGCAATTGTAACAGTTAATAATGCCTATGTGACGATGAACGCAGATAATACTGCACCTAAAGCATGGGGGATTGATGTAGTATTTGATACATCTCAGGCTCAAAATGGTGATACTACTACAATTGAAATGAAAAACTTAACAGGGTTTGGGGATAGTTTTAAACCTGGTACAAAAATTACTGCAGCAGATGGAACTGTAATTGGTGAAGTTTCATCTAAAGAAACTACTAACTCTGTAGGAAGTAGAGGGGGAGAAAGTCCATTCTGGTCTCAACGTAAGAAAGATGGTAAGACTTATGAAGAGCGTCTAGCTGAACAACCAGCTATCCCGAATGAAGTTGGGACTACTACTTATACAATTAGATGGAATGATAAGGCAAAAAATTATGCTGTAACAACTTTTTATGCGGAAAACTTAACTGCGATTGATTATTATGCGCCTAATATTTCCAAAGATACAGAATATACAGCGGCAATTAGTGTAAATGGTCAACCGATTCTAGAACATAAATATACTCATAAAGCATCTAAGTCAGCGGCACAAAAACAAAATACTTCTGCTACTATTATGGGAGATAACATTTTAGGATATAAAGGAAGTGAACGCGTTAGAAAGAGTGATGCAGTAGTTATTAATACTGATAGTGATGTACGTTACGGAAAAGGTTCTAAATTTACGATTACATTACCAAATGATGATTTTACGTATTTTAAAGCAATTGATGGTTCAAAAAACACTGTCACAAATACTAATAAGGCTGATAGTATAAGTTACCGTCCTGCAGGTCGTTGGAATAATGTTCAAGCTAATGCAAACAACGTTTGGATTCTTAATGACGGTCGTGATACAAACTTTACATTAAAAGCAACAATTAAATCACCAACAGAGTTAGAGATAGAAGTAATAGATGGTGCGATTCAAGAAGATTCAATAGTTTCAATAGGCTTAGATAAACTTGGGGTTGAAAAAGCTATAACAAACCGTACATTCTCAGATGAGTACTCTAAATTCATATACGATGAAGCTGGACGTTTGAAAGATGGAAGTGTTGTCGGGGATACTGATAAAACTGCAGCTACTCTTACTGTATCAGGTGGAACACCTCTTAATGGAGGAGAAGAAAATGTAACTACCAAAGTTGCAAACGGTTGGAAAGTTGAAGTTGGAGCAGGAGGTAACAGTCAGTTTGAAACAGGTGCTGTTACTATTACTTTAGTAAATATTGAAACAGGTGAAGAGTTTGCATATGAACCAACAAGTTACGATGGTTATGCTAAACCTAATGAAGATGGTAGCTATGAAACTAAGAACATTTTAGGTAAAAAATATGATGTTTCAAACCAAGTTCCTGATTTAACTAAAACTATCAAAGGTGTTGAGTATATTCGTGTTGATGTTCCGTCAAAAGGAACAACAGGAACTGTTAATATTGGTCCAAAACGTGCTAGCGCTATCTATAGTTCAGAGGAACTTCAAGCGAATGGAGTAAACCCTAATGCTTTTGTAAATAATGTTGTTTACTACTATGTTAAGAAAACAAAAGTAGAAGAAGTAAACCGTACGATTAAGTATGTTTACGCAGACGATGTTAAGGATCTTGCAGGACAAGAAGTATTTGAACCAACAAAACAAACTGTAAGCTATACAGGTACTATCCAAGTAAATGATAAAAATGAAGCGCAGGTAGATGCCAATAGAAAACCTATCTATATTAATTGGGTTGGAAACGGTGATACAAACCTTCCAGAAGTAACAGTACCTCAAAAAGAAGGTTACATCGCAAGTGTAGAAAAAGTTCCGGTACAGCCAACAACTGCAACAGATGAAGATTACGAATATGTAGTAACTTACTCACCAATCCAAAAAGCTAAAACAACATTTGTCTACCAAGACAAAGATGGTAATGTTAAGCAAGTGGAAGGTAACACGCCAATCTCTGAAACAGGTAAAGGTGGAGACAAACTTACAAAAGCAGATGAAATCGCTGCGAGAATCAAAGAAGCTCAAAACAAAGGATATGAAGTAGTTTCTAATACATATCCAACAGATGGCGTCTTTGATAAAGATGTCGACACTGACCAAGAGTTCACAGTAACACTTAAAGAACGTGTTGTACCAGTTACACCAGATCAACCAAAAACACCAGGGACACCTGTTGATCCAAACAATCCAGACGGACCTAAATACCCAGCTGGCTTGGAAGAAAAAGATCTAAACAAAACAGTAACACGTACAATCACATACGTATACGAAGATGGCACTCCAGTATTAAGCGAAGATGGCACTCCAAAAACAGTAGCACAAGAAGCAAAATTCACACGTGAAGCAAAAGTAAACTTAGTTTCAGGTGAAGTGACTTACGGAGATTGGTCAGAAGCAAAAGACTTATCTGAAGTTAAATCACCAGTAGTTAAGGGATTTGTAGCTGACAAAGCAAGTGTTGCAGTGGTAAATGTAACAGGTGATTCCGAAGATATTAAGGAAGTAGTAACCTACAAACCACTTGGTTCATGGGTACCAAACATTCCAGGTCAACCAACAGACCCAATCAAGTATCCAAATGATCCAGCAGATCCAACAAAACCAGGTCAACCAACAGAAACATTACCATACGTCCCAGGCTTCACACCGAAGGATAAAGATGGTAATCCGTTGAAACCAGTGGATCCAAACGATCCAACTAAAGGATATGAAGTACCAAGTCTTCCAACAGATCCAAGTCAAGATACACCAATCAACTACGTAAAAGATACGCAAAAAGCGAAAACGACTTTCGTAGATGAAAAAGGAAATCCAATTCCAGGTGTTGATGCTCTTACTGAAGAAGGTGATTCAGACACACCACTTACAAAAGAAGCTGAAGTAAAAGCGAAAATCAAAGAACTTGAAAACAAAGGTTATGAATTAGTTTCTAATACATACCCAGAAGGCGGTAAGTTCGATAAAGATAAAGACACTGATCAAGAGTTCAAAGTAACACTTAAAGCTAAAGAAGTTACAGTTACACCAGATCAACCAAAAACTCCAGGAACTCCAGTGGATCCAAACAACCCAGACGGACCTAAATATCCAGCTGGCTTGGAAGAAAAAGATCTAAACAAAACTGTTACACGTACAATCACATACGTATACGAAGATGGAACTCCAGTATTAAACGAAGACGGTACTCCAAAAGTTGTTACCCAAGAGGCTAAATTCACTCGTGAAGCTAAGGTCAACTTGGTAACAGGTGAGGTGACTTACGGAGATTGGTCAAAAGCAAAAGACTTATCTGAAGTAACATCACCAGTGGTTAAGGGATTTGTAGCTGACAAAGCAAGTGTTGCGATGGTAAATGTAACCGGTGATTCAGAAGATATCAAGGAAGTAGTAACCTACAAACCACTAGGTTCATGGGTACCAAATATCCCAGGTCAACCTACAAATCCAATCAAATATCCAAATGATAAAGATAATCCAACAACACCAGGAACTGATAAACCAAAAGTACCATACGTTGAAGGATTCACACCTAAGGATAAAGATGGAAATCCACTTAAACCAGTAAATCCAAACGATCCAAAAGAAGGATATGAAGTACCAAGTATCCCAACAGATCCAAGTCAAGATACACCAATCAACTACGTAAAAGATACGCAAAAAGCAAAAACAACTTTCGTAGATGAAAAAGGAAATCCAATTCCAGGTGTTGACGCTATTACTGAAGAAGGTGATTCAGACACACCACTTACAAAAGAGGCTGAAGTAAAAGCTAAAATCAAAGAACTTGAAAACAAAGGATATGAATTAGTTTCTAATACATATCCAGAAGGCGGTAAGTTCGATAAAGATAAAGACACTGATCAAGAGTTCAAAGTAACGCTTAAGGAACGTGTTGTACCAGTTATACCAGATCAACCAAAAACTCCAGGAACTCCAGTAGATCCAAACAACCCAGACGGACCTAAATATCCAGCTGGCTTGGAAGAAAAAGATCTAAACAAAACTGTTACACGTACAATTACATACGTATACGAAGATGGCACTCCAGTATTAAACGAAGACGGCACTCCAAAAGTTGTTACCCAAGAGGCTAAATTCACTCGTGAAGCTAAGGTCAACTTGGTAACAGGTGAGGTGACTTACGGAGATTGGTCAAAAGCAAAAGACTTATCTGAAGTAACATCACCAGTGGTTAAGGGATTTGTAGCTGATAAAGCAACTGTAGCAACTACAAAAGTAACTGCAAACTCAGAAGATACTAAAGAAGTAGTAACCTACAAACCACTTGGTTCGTGGATTCCAAACATTCCAGGTCAACCAACAAACCCAATCAAGTATCCAAATGATTCAACAGATCCAACAAAACCGGGTCAACCAACAGAAACATTACCATACGTTCCAGGATTCACTCCAGAAGATAAAGATGGCAACCCACTTAAACCAGTAGATCCACAAGATCCAACTAAAGGATATGTAGTACCAAACATCCCAACAGATCCAAGTCAAGATACAGTAATTAACTATGAAGCTAACAAAGCTAAACTAGTAGTGAAGTATGTAGATGAAAATGGCAAAGACCTAATCCCTTCAGAAACAACAGAAGGAAAAGTGGGAGATGAGTACACAACAACTGGAAAAGTGATTCCAGGACACCTACTTGTTCGTGTAGATGGAGATGCTAAAGGTAAGATTGGAACAGAAGGTTCGACAGTAACATACGTGTACAAACCAATCGGATCATGGATTCCAAACATCCCAGGTCAACCAACAAACCCAATCAAGTATCCAAATGATCCACAAGATCCAACAAAACCAGGACAACCAACAGAAGTGTTACCATACGTTCCAGGATTCACTCCAGAAGATAAAGATGGCAATCCACTTAAACCAGTAGATCCAACAGATCCATCAAAAGGATATGTAGTACCAAACATCCCAACAGATCCAAGTCAAGATACAGTAATTAACTACGTAGCCAACAAAGCAAAATTAGTAGTTAAATACGTAGATGAAAATGGAAAAGACTTAATCCCTGCAGAAACAACAGAAGGAAAAGTGGGAGATGAGTACACAACAACTGGAAAAGTGATTCCAGGATACCTACTTGTTCGTGTAGATGGAGATGCTAAAGGTAAGATTGGAACAGAAGGTTCGACAGTAACATACGTGTACAAACCAATCGGATCATGGATTCCAAATATCCCAGGTCAACCAACAAATCCAATCAAGTATCCAAATGATCCACAAGATCCAACCAAACCAGGAAGTGATAAACCAGTTCTTCCATACGTACCAGGTCATACACCTGTAGATGGAAATGGTCAACCACTTAAACCAGTAGATCCAAACGATCCAACAAAAGGATACATCACTCCAGATGTCCCAACAAATCCAGGTGAGGATACACCAATTAATTACATTCCAAATGTAACTCCAAATGGGGATCAGAACGGTTATACTCCGCAACCTGAACAAGTTGTGACTTACTATGTAGACGAAAATGGTAAAGATATCGCACCAAGTGAAAAAGGAGCACAAGCTCCAAAAGGAATTTCAGGTTACGAATACGTAACAACTACGAAAGACCCTAATGGAAATCTTGTACATCATTACAAGAAAGTGGCAACACCACAACCTGTTCCATCAACACCAGAGACTCCTGAACAACCAGTAGCTCCAGTGCAACCGGAACAACCAACAACTCCAACCCAACCTGCTGTTCCAACACCAGCTGAAACATCAGTACCAACTGATTCAGCTACTCAACCAGCAACACCTAAATATGTTGAAGGTCAAAAAGAATTGCCTAACACAGGTACAGAAGCTAACGCTAGTCTTGCAGCGCTTGGACTTCTTGGAGCCCTAGGTGGATTTGGACTTCTTGCTCGCAAGAAAAAAGAAGACTAAAAACTCATAGTTTTTGAGAAGATGATTCGTCATCTTCTTTTTTTATTTCGGTGTTTTTACTTGCGTAAAAAATTTTTTTCTAGTATAATAATTTATTGTGAGCGAACCTCACTTACCCCTTGCAAAGTCTTGGGGTCATTAGACCAAAAGGAGGAACATATCAATGGCTAAATACGAAATTCTTTATATCATTCGTCCAAACATTGAAGAAGAAGCTAAAAACGCTTTGGTAGCACGTTTTGACTCTATTTTGACTGACAACGGTGCAACTGTTGTTGAATCAAAATCTTGGGAAAAACGCCGTCTTGCATACGAAATCAAAGATTTCCGTGAAGGACTTTACCACATCGTTAACGTTGAAGCAAACGACGACGTAGCTCTTAAAGAGTTTGACCGTCTTTCAAAAATCAACGCTGACATTCTTCGTCACATGATCGTCAAAACTGACGCTTAAGAAGGTAAACTATGATTAACAATGTTGTACTTGTAGGGCGTATGACACGTGACGCTGAGTTGCGTTATACCCCATCAAATGTAGCAGTTGCGACTTTTACTCTTGCAGTAAACCGTACATTTAAGAGTCAAAATGGCGAACGTGAGGCTGATTTTATCAATGTCGTTATGTGGCGCCAACAGGCTGAAAACCTTGCTAATTGGGCTAAAAAAGGCTCACTTATCGGGGTGACAGGTCGTATCCAGACTCGTAGTTACGATAACCAGCAAGGACAACGTGTCTACGTGACAGAGGTCGTGGCTGAGAATTTCCAAATGTTGGAAAGCCGTAGTGTGCGTGAGGGTCATACAGGTGGAGCTTACTCTGCACCAAGTTCAAACTATTCAGCACCTACAAATTCAGTACCAGACTTTTCACGTGATGAAAATCCATTTGGAGCAACAAATCCATTGGATATTTCAGATGATGATTTACCATTCTAATGGACAACTAAAATTATAAAGGAGAAAAAACATGGCTCAACAACGTCGTGGCGGATTCAAACGCCGTAAAAAAGTTGATTACATCGCAGCAAACAAAATTGAATATGTTGATTACAAAGATACTGAGCTTCTTAGCCGTTTCGTTTCAGAACGTGGGAAAATCCTTCCTCGTCGTGTAACAGGAACTTCAGCTAAAAACCAACGTAAAGTAACAACAGCTATCAAACGCGCTCGCGTAATGGCTTTGATGCCTTTCGTAAACGAAGATTAAAAAAAGGGGTCCAGTGGACCTCTTTTTCATGAGCTTGAAAACAAGAAAGCGAATTAAGACCCCGACGGGGCTTTTTTCACGAGCTTTGAAATGAGAGAGCGAGTTGGGGTCCAGTGGACCTCTTTTTCAGACCCGATTGGGTCTTTTTTCACGAGATAGTTTTTTTCTGACCTTGGCGTGCTATAATGGTAATAGAAAGAGTAAAGGTGGGTAAGTCAAAGATGAATTGTACGATTAGAAATATGATTAAGTCTGATATTGAATCCTTATCTCATGGATTTATGAATCAAGGTTGGCCTGGTAGAGAGGAAATTTTGGCTAGATATTTTCTGGAACAGGAAAGTGGGGAGAGAGAAGTTTTAGTTGCAGAGATTGATGGTGCTGTAGCGGGCTACATTACCATTTTGCCCTCTGCTAAACATGGTCCTTTTGCAGAAGTCTATCCAGAATTATCAGATTTTAATGTGTTTGAGCATTTTCGAAATCAAGGGATTGGGAATCAACTGCTAGAAAAAGCAGAAAAACGAGTCAAGTTTGTTTCGAGTAAGGTCACTCTTGGTGTAGGTTTGCACTTAGGCTATGGCCCTGCCCAGAGATTGTATATCAGACGGAGCTACATTCCAGATGGTACAGGTGTCTGGTATAGAAATAAACCGCTAGAAATGGGTGCAAGTTGTCAAAACGATGATGATTTAGTTTTATACTTATCCAAGGATTTACAATAAAACTGGAAATTTTTTGAAAATAGGGGATTTAGCTACTTTATGGTATAATGGAAAGAGTTAGATTGAAAGAGGTAGTGAGATGGATGCCAAATTAAGATACAAGGCAAAGAAGATCAAGATTGTCTTTTTTGATATTGATGATACATTGCGGAATTCAAAGACAGGTTTTATTCCAGCTTCAATCCCAACTGTTTTTAAGCAATTACGTGAGAAAGGAATTTTGACAGGTATTGCTTCTGGACGAGGGATTTTTGGTGTCGTTCCAGAGATTCGTGAGCTCAAGCCTGACTTTTTTGTAACTTTGAATGGGGCTTATATCGAAGATAAAAAAGGTCAGGTCATTTATCAGCATCAGATTGAGAAGTCAGATGTTGAGGAGTATATCTCTTGGGCCAAGCAAGAGGGAATTGAGTATGGTTTGGTTGGGAGTCATGATGCCAAGTTGTCGACTCGTACCGATATGATTAGTGAAGCTATCAATCCAATTTATCCCGATTTAGATGTAGATCCTGATTTCCATGAAAAAGAAAATATCTATCAGATGTGGACTTTTGAAGATAAAGGAGATGACTTGCACTTGCCTGATAGTCTCTCAGACAAACTTCGCATGGTTCGTTGGCATCAACATTCGTCTGATATTGTGCCGATTTCAGGCTCCAAAGCGACGGGGGTGGAAAAGGTTGTGGAACACCTTGGCTTGAAACCAGAGAACGTCATGGTTTTTGGAGATGGCCTCAACGACTTGGAACTCTTTGATTATGCTGGAATCAGTGTTGCAATGGGAATTTCTCATGATAACATCAAAGAAAAAGCAGATTATATTACAAAAACATTAGAAGAAGATGGCATTTTTGATGCCTTAGAAGGATTTGGTATGGTAGAAAAAGAATTGCATTTCCCACAAGTAGACATTGAAACAGTAGAAGGTCCTATCGCGACCATTAAGACCAATCACGGAGACTTGCGTATTAAGCTCTTCCCTGAACATGCTCCTAAAACAGTGGCTAACTTTGTTGCACTTTCAAAAGATGGCTACTATGATGGTGTCATTTTCCACCGTATTATCAAGGACTTTATGATTCAAGGTGGAGACCCAACTGGAACTGGTATGGGTGGCGAGTCAATCTACGGCGAATCATTTGAGGATGAATTCTCAGAAGAACTTTACAATATCCGTGGTGCCCTTTCTATGGCCAATGCTGGTCCAAATACCAACGGTAGCCAGTTCTTTATTGTGCAAAATCAACACCTGCCTTATTCTAAGAAAGAAATTGCTCGTGGTGGTTGGCCAGAACCGATTGCGGAAATCTATGCCAACCAAGGTGGAACTCCTCACTTAGACCGCCGTCATACTGTTTTTGGTCAGCTAGCTGATGAAGCTTCTTACGCTGTCTTGGATGCCATTGCTGCTGTTGAGACAGGGGCCATGGACAAGCCAGTTGAAGATGTCGTGATTGAAACAATTGAAATCGAGGACTAAAATGAAAATCGGTGATAAACTAAAGGGCCGTATTACAGGGATTCAGCCCTACGGTGCCTTTGTTGAGCTAGAGACGGGTGATACGGGGCTGATTCACATTTCAGAGATTCGGACAGGCTTTATTGAAAATATCCAAGAAGCCTTGAAAGTCGATGAAGAGGTTCAAGTTCAAGTAGTGGATTTAGATGAATTTACAGGGAAAGCTAGTCTTTCTATCCGCACTTTGGAGGAAGAAAAGCACCAGTTTCCGAGACGGAGACGCTTTTCAAGAGACCGTTTTAACTATGGCTTTGCGCCTCTCAAACGAATGATGCCAATTTGGACCAAGGAAGCCCTTCAACATTTGAAGAATCAGAAGCACTAGTTAGAAATCTATATCCTTTGTAATGTTAATATGAATTTGCTATAATAGAACCATGGAAGAAGAACAATTATTAAAATCGGGGGAGCGCATTAACCAGCTCTTTTCGACAGATATTAAAATCATTCAAAATAGAGAGGTTTTTAGCTATTCGGTGGATAGTGTTCTCTTGTCACGTTTTCCACGTTTTCCTAAGAAGGGCTTGATAGTGGATTTCTGCGCTGGAAATGGCGCAGTTGGGCTATTTGCTAGCACTCGTACTCAGGCACAGATTTTGGCTGTTGAGATTCAGGAGCGTTTAGCAGATATGGCTGAACGCTCTGTCCGTTTGAATGGTTTGGAAGAGCAGATGGAGGTCATCTGTGATGATTTGAAAAATATGCCTGCTTACATCCAGGGAAGTAAGGTGGATATGATTTTGTGTAATCCACCCTATTTCAAGGTGGATCCTCATTCAAACTTGAACGAGAGCGAACATTATCTCTTGGCGCGACATGAAATCACGACCAATTTGCAGGAAATCTGTCGTAGTGCCCAAAGTATTCTCAAATCCAATGGACGCTTGGCCATGGTTCATCGTCCTGATCGACTTTTAGATATCTTGGATACGTTACAACGGCATAATCTAGCTCCCAAGCGCCTGCAGTTTGTTTATCCAAAAAGAGAAAAGGAAGCTAATATGCTTTTGATTGAGGCTATCAAGGATGGTTCAACAAGCGGCTTTAAGGTCTTACCACCTCTCATTGTTCACAATGATGATGGCTCTTATACGCCTGAACTTGAAGAGATTTATTATGGATCATAAGGCTTATATGTACGTGCTGGAGTGTCGTGACGGATCCTACTATACAGGCTATACGACTGATGTGAGAAGACGCCTCGCTGTCCACAATAGTGGGAAGGGGGCCAAATACACACGAGTACGCTTGCCAGTCAAACTCATCTATGCTCAAGGTTTTTCCAGTAAGGAAGAAGCCATGTCGGCAGAAGCCCTTCTCAAGCGTAAGAAGAGGCCACAGAAGGAAAGATTTTTATCTGAAAATCAAGATAGAAATTTACTCATACTCAATGAAAATCAAGGAGCAAACTAGGAAGCTAGCCGTAGACAGTACTTGAGTACGGCAAGGCGAAGCTGACGTGGTTTGAATTTGATTTTCGAAGAGTATCAGTTATTTTGAAGAATCGTGAGGAGCCCTTTGACTCCTCTTACTTTTGTCAAAAAGCGAAAAAAATGCTACAATAAAGAGAATAAACAAAATGAGGTATTATCATGTCTAAGATTCTAGTATTTGGTCACCAAAATCCAGACTCAGATGCCATCGGGTCATCTGTAGCCTTTGCCTACCTTGCAAAAGAAGCTTACGGTTTGGATACGGAAGCTGTTGCCCTTGGAACTCCGAATGAAGAAACAGCCTTTGTCTTGAACTATTTTGGTGTGGAAGCACCGCGTGTTATCACTTCTGCTAAAGTAGAAGGCGCAGAGCAAGTTATCCTGACTGACCACAATGAATTCCAACAATCTGTATCAGATATCGCTGAAGTAGAAGTTTATGGTGTTGTAGACCACCACCGTGTGGCTAACTTTGAAACTGCAAGCCCACTCTACATGCGTTTGGAGCCAGTGGGTTCAGCGTCTTCAATCGTTTACCGTATGTTCAAAGAACATGGTGTGGCTGTGCCTAAAGAGATTGCTGGTTTGATGCTTTCAGGTTTGATTTCAGATACCCTTCTTTTGAAATCACCAACAACACACCCAACAGATACAGTTATTGCTCCTGAATTGGCTGAATTAGCTGGTGTAAACTTGGAAGAGTATGGTTTGGCTATGTTGAAAGCTGGTACAAACTTGGCTAGCAAATCTGCTGACGAATTGATTGACATCGATGCTAAGACTTTTGAACTCAACGGAAATAATGTCCGTGTTGCTCAAGTAAACACAGTTGATATCGCTGAAGTTTTGGAACGCCAAGCAGAAATTGAAGCTGCAATGCAAGCTGCTAATGCAGCAAACGGCTACTCTGACTTTGTCTTGATGATTACAGATATCGTCAACTCAAACTCAGAAATCTTGGCTCTTGGTGCCAATACGGGCAAGGTCGAAGCGGCTTTCAACTTCAAACTTGAAAATAACCATGCTTTCCTTGCTGGTGCTGTTTCACGTAAGAAACAAGTGGTACCTCAATTGACTGAAAGCTTCAATGCTTAAGATTTTGAGTGTTAATTCAAATTAGGAAAGGCTAGTGTGCCTTATATCGAAAGGAGTTTCGGCTCCTTTTTTTCTAGGAGTGAAGCATGTTAGAAAATGGCGATTTGATTTTTGTGAGAGATGAGTCAGATATGGGACAGGCCATCCAGACTTCCACAGGCAACTATAACCATGTTGCCATTTATTTGGATGGGATGATTTACCACGCTAGTGGACAGGCTGGTGTTGTCTGTCAAGAACCTGCAGACTTCTTTGAGCCCAATCACTTGTACGACCTCTATGTCTACCCAGAAATGGATATCCAGTCTGTGAAGGAAAAAGCTTGCAAACATCTGGGAGCTCCTTATAATGCTTCTTTCTATCCAGATGGCGCTAGTTTTTACTGTTCCCAGTACATGGCAGAAATTCTCCCCATTTTTGAAACTATTCCCATGAAATTTGGAGATGGGGAGCAGGAGATTAGTGATTTTTGGAGGGAGTATTACAGAGAACTAGGTCTGCCTGTTCCTTTGAACCAGCCGGGGACCAATCCCAGTCAGTTGGCAGCATCGCCTCTGTTAGAATGTAAAGAAAGGAATCTTCATGATTCAGATTTTTAATCCATCTCGTTTGACGAGACAGCCATTTTTTGGAGAATTGATCCGCTATCTGGACCAGCATGAGGATGTGATTTTACGGGAAATCAAGGCTCAATTTCCAGATGTTGCAGTTGATAAACTCATGGAAGAGTATATAAAGGCAGGTTTGATTCTACGAGAAAATAAGCGTTATTACCTTAATCTTCCTATGCTTGAATCACTCGATAGTCTCGAACTGGATCAAGAGATTTTTGTCAGCGAAGATAGTCCGGCCTATCAAGCCTTGTTAGAGCAGAGTTTTGAGACGGAATTACGAAATCAAACCAATGCAGCTATTTTAGTTGAAAAGACGGACTTTGCGAGATCAAAAATGACCCTGTCCAATTATTTCTACAAGGTCAAACATCAGTATCCTTTGACAGAAAAACAGCAGGAACTCTATGACATTTTGGGAGATGTTAATCCTGAGTATGCTCTCAAATATATGACGACTTTTTTGTTGAAATTTCTCAAAAAAGACCAGCTTATGCAGAAACGCCGTGATATCTTTGTGGACAGTTTAGTTGTCCTAGGTTATATTGTCCAAAATGAAGAGGGGAAGTATGAGTTGGCTATCGATTTGGATAAGGAAAGATTAACTTTCTACTTGGCCTGATTTCTTTTTTCTGAGCACATTGTTTGACTTTCTTTAGGATTAAGTATAAACTATATGTAACCGGTAACACATATCGGAATAAACTAAAGGAGACAATCATATGTCACTTGAAAACAAATTGGAACAAGCAACAGGCGCTATCAAAGAAGGATTTGGTAAAGTTACTGGAGATGGCAAGACTGAAGCAGAAGGCGCTGTAGAAAAGACAGTTGCTAAGGCAAAAGAAGTAGTTGAAGATGCTAAAGGTGCTGTAGAAGGTGCCGTTGAAGGTTTGAAAAACGCTTTTAAATAAAAATAGAAAAAATCAAGGGTTTCGTTTCCCTTGATTTTTTTACGATCCTTATAAATAATTTTCTGCTACGGCTGCATCTCCTGGATAAGCTTCTTTCTTGCCTTGGACGATTTGGTAGCAATCGGCTCCCTTACCAGCAATTATAACTGCATCTAATTCGTGATTTGTGATAGCCATCGCTGCCTTGATGGCTTCTTGGCGATCCGCAATTTTTTCAACAGGATGATTGATGTAGCTACTAATTTCATCTGCAATGGCCATTGGGTCCTCATAGTTGGGGTCATCAGCAGTCAGAAAGACTTGAATCTCAGGATGTTGATTGAGGAGGAGGCCAAAGTCCTTCCGACGACTTTCTCCCTTATTTCCTGTCGAACCCAGAACCAGAGCAATCTTTCCTGTTTGATGAGTTTCAACCACATTGATGAGTTTTTTCAGACTATCACCATTGTGGGCATAGTCGATGAAGACCTTGGCTCCATTTTTCTGGGTGAGGACTTCCATACGACCAGGAACACGGGTTGCAGCGATTCCTTTTTTGATGTCCTCAAGACTAGCTCCGAGACGGAGGCAAGCAAGTCCAGCAGCAACTGCATTTTCTTGGTTGAAGTGGCCAATGAGTTGAATATCATAATCACCAGCGAGTTTACCACTAGCTGAAAAACTAAAGGCTTTGGAATTCTCGATTTGGTTATCAGATTGGCTACCGTAGAAATCATGGTCTTGATCTTCGACTTGTTCTTTTAAGACAGAAAAGTGGTCCATGTCACTGTTAATGATAACTGCTCGGCTATTTTCCATTAAGAGACGCTTATGGTAGAAGTAGTCTTCAAAGCTAGGGTGTTCAATCGGGCCGATATGGTCGGGACTGATATTGAGGAAAACTCCCACATCAAAGGTTAGACCATAGACACGTTTGACCAGATAGGCCTGACTGGATACTTCCATGATGAGGTGGGTACGGTCATTTTGCACAGCCTGATTCATCATATCAAAGAGGTCAATACTCTCAGGGGTTGTCAATGCAGACTTAAAGAAAGTCTTGCCATCTAGAGTTGTATTCATGGTCGAGAGCATAGCCGGTCGATGCCCTTGAGATAAGATGTTATAAGCGAAATAGGCTGCTGTTGTTTTACCTTTGGTTCCAGTGAAGGCGAGGAGTTTGAGTTTTTCCTGTGGATTACCATAAAATTCCATAGCTACCAAACTCATGGCTTTCTTGATATCACTGACGATGATAGCAGGAATACCAACCTCATAGTCTTTTTCAGTCACATACCAACCGAGGCCTTGAGAGATGGCAGAAATCAGGAATTCCTTCTTAAAGGTAGCACCCTTGACGAAAAAGAGGCTCTTCTCTTTGGCCTTGCGGCTGTCATAGCAGATGGTGTCAAATACGACATGGCTGTAGTTGTAGTGATAATGTCCTTGGTCGATAATCTCACGGAAGAGACCATCTTTCTTTAAAATATCTAATACGGTTTCAATCTTAATCATACTTTCTATTGTAAACCGAAAGTCGTAAATTTACAAGTGACAAGGAAAAGTTTATAATGGAAGATGAGGAATTTTTCCTAGTGATTAAAATTAAACGAGGAATCTATGTCTAACGAAAACAATCACCAGCAGGCCCAGATGTTACGGGGGACTGCTTGGCTAACGGCTAGTAACTTTATCAGTCGTCTACTCGGTGCCATTTATATCATCCCTTGGTATATCTGGATGGGGTCTTATGCGGCTACAGCAAATGGTCTCTTTACTATGGGCTACAATATCTATGCCTGGTTCTTGCTGATTTCAACAGCGGGTATTCCAGTTGCGGTTGCCAAGCAAGTGGCCAAGTACAATACCATGCGAGAAGAAGAGCATAGCTTTGCCCTGATTCGGAGCTTTTTGGGCTTTATGACAGGACTAGGTCTTGTTTTTGCACTAGTCTTGTATGTCTTTGCTCCTTGGCTAGCAGACTTATCTGGCGTGGGCAAAGACTTAATCCCAATCATGCAGAGCTTGGCTTGGGCGGTCTTGATTTTCCCATCTATGAGTGTGATTCGAGGTTTCTTCCAAGGGATGAATAACCTGAAACCTTATGCCATGAGCCAAATCGCTGAGCAGGTCATTCGTGTTATCTGGATGCTCTTAGCTACCTTTATCATTATGAAAATGGGCTCAGGAGATTATCTAGCAGCGGTTACCCAATCCACCTTTGCTGCCTTTGTCGGCATGGTAGCTAGTTTTGTAGTTTTGATCTATTTCCTTGCCAAAGAAGGATTACTTAAAAGAGTCCTTGAAACAGGAGATAAGATAAACAGCAAGCGTCTTTTGATCGACACCATTAAGGAAGCCATTCCTTTTATCCTGACAGGGTCTGCTATCCAGCTTTTCCAGATTTTGGACCAGATGACCTTTATCAATAGTATGAGTTGGTTTACCAACTATAGTAATGAAGACTTGGTTGTCATGTTTTCTTATTTCTCTGCCAATCCTAATAAAATCACTATGATTTTGATTTCTGTTGGGGTTTCGATTGGGAGTGTAGGTTTGCCACTTTTGACTGAAAACTATGTCAAGGGAGACTTGAAGGCGGCTTCTCGTCTCGTTCAGGACAGCATTACCATGCTTTTCCTATTCTTGCTACCAGCAACGGTTGGAGTGGTCATGGTAGGAGAACCTCTTTATACAGTCTTTTATGGCAAGCCAGATAGTTTGGCTATGGGCTTGTTTGTCTTTGCAGTTTTACAGTCTACTATTTTAGGATTGTACATGGTTTTGTCTCCAATGCTTCAAGCCATGTTCCGCAACCGCAAGGCCGTTCTCTATTTTATCTATGGTTCCATTGCCAAGCTGGTCTTACAACTGCCAACCATTGCTCTCTTTCACAGTTATGGACCTTTGATTTCCACAACCATCGGCCTCATTATTCCTAATGTTTTGATGTATCGGGACATTTGCAAGGTAACTGGTGTTAAGCGCAAGGTGATTTTGAAGCGAACCATTTTAATCAGTTTGTTAACTCTTTTCATGTTTCTAGTAGTTGGGACATTGCAGTGGATTTTAGGATTTGTCTTCCAACCAAGTGGACGTTTGTGGAGTTTTCTATATGTAGCCCTTGTCGGTGCCATGGGTGGAGGAGTTTATGGAATCATGAGTCTCCGTACCCGTTTGTTGGATAAGGTGATTGGAAAAGCCCAAGCAGATCGCTTACGAATCAAATTAAAGTTAACTTAAAAATATTTATAAATAAAAGGAATAATTTGAACATTTCTATCATGAAATGCTTGAATTATTCTCTTTTTATTATTTTGTAGAATAATTTCTATAGTTTGTAGATAGAAATTTTATTTTTCTTAAATTTTACTTAAAAAGCTATTGACTAAATAAAACTCAAGTTGTATAATAAAACAAATATTTAAATCAGGAGGTTCTGGAGATGAAAAAGTCTAAGGCCAAGTATGCAACACTTGCAGGTGTCGTGCTAAGTGCAGGTATTTTGTTAAGTGCGTGTGGAAATTCTAGCACAGCGTCAAAAACATATAACTATGTTTACGTAAGTGACCCATCAAGTTTGAACTATCTAGCAGAAAACCGTGCAACAACCAGTGATATCGTGGTTAATTTGGTAGATGGGCTCATGGAAAATGACCAGTATGGGAACTATATCCCATCCTTGGCAGAGGATTGGAGTGTTTCTCAAGACGGTTTGACCTATACCTACAAACTGCGTAAAGATGCTAAATGGTACACTGCAGATGGGGAAGAATATGCTCCTGTAACTGCCCAAGATTTTGTAACTGGTTTGAAATATGCAGCTGATAAAAAATCAGAAGCCTTGTACTTAGTGCAAGAATCCGTAGCAGGTTTGGATGACTACATTAACGGTAAAACAAGCGACTTTTCAACTGTCGGAGTCAAGGCTCTTGATGACCAAACCGTTCAATATACCTTGGCACGACCAGAACCTTACTGGAACTCAAAAACAACCTCAACCATTCTCTTCCCAGTCAACGCTGATTTCTTGAAATCAAAAGGAGATGATTTTGGGAAGGTAGACCCATCTAGCATTTTGTACAATGGACCTTTCTTGATGAAATCCTTTGTTTCAAAATCAGTTATCGAATTCAAGAAAAATCCTAATTACTGGGATGCTAAAAATGTCTTTGTAGATGATGTCAAATTGGCCTATTATGATGGTAGTGACCAAGATGCACTGGCTCGTAACTATGTAGAGGGAGCCTATAGCTACGCTCGTCTCTATCCAAATAGTTCAAGCTTTGAAGGAATCAAAGAGAAGAATAAAGACAATATCATCTATAGTCTGCAAGATGCTACTTCTTACTTCTTAAACTTCAACTTGGATAGAAAATCTTATAAATTCACTTCCAAGACAAGTGATGCTGAAAAGAAATCGACTCAAGAAGCGGTTCTGAGTAAAAACTTCCGTCAAGCCATTAACTTTGCCTATGACCGTACAGCTTACGGGGCCCAATCTCAAGGAGAAGATGGTGCAACTAAGATCTTGCGTAACTTGGTTGTTCCTCCAAACTTCGTAAGTATCAACGGAAAAGACTTTGGTGAAGTAGTAGCCTCTAAGATGGTGAATTATGGTAAAGAATGGCAAGGAATCAACTTTGCAGATGCCCAGGATCCATATTACAATGCTGAAAAAGCTAAAGCCAAATTTGCTGAAGCTAAGAAAGAACTCCAAGCCAAAGGAGTCCAATTCCCTATCCACTTGGACATGACAGTTGACCAAGCTGATAAAAAGGGTGTCCAAGAGGCAAATTCTATGAAGCAATCTATTGAAGCAGCCTTAGGTGCAGAGAACGTTGTAATTGATATTCAACAACTTTCTACTGAAGACTTTGATAATACAAGCTATTTGGCTCAGACTGCAGCTCAGAAGGATTACGATCTATACAACGGTGGTTGGAGTGCAGACTACCAAGACCCTTCAACCTATCTTGATGTATTTAATGTTCATTCTGGTGGTTTGATGCAAAATCTAGGTATAGAGCCGGGTGAAGCCAATGACAAGGCCAAGGCTGTTGGGCTGGATGTCTATACTCAAATGTTGGAAGAAGCTAATAAGGAACAAGATCTTGCAAAACGCTATGAAAAGTATGCTGAAATCCAAGCTTGGTTGGTAGATAGTGCTTTAGCAATTCCAAATGTTTCTAAAGGTGGAACACCAGTATTGAGAAAAACTGTTCCTTTCTCAGAACCATATTCATTAGCTGGTAATAAAGGTATCGAATCATATAAATACCTCAAAGTACAAGATAAAACAGTCACAAAAGATGAATATGAAAAAGCCAAAGAAAAATGGTTGAAAGAAAAAGAAGAATCTAATAAAAAAGCCCAAGAAGAATTGGCAAAACATGTCAAATAAGGATTTTTCAAGAAAAATGATGGTTTCGAAAGAAGCTGTCGTTTTTTAATAGAATGGTAGCGAAGTTGGAAGAAAAGTGCTTACATTTTTTAATTGCTTTATTAAATTTATGTTATAATGAATATAAGAAACTACGTTCGAAAATTTACCCAATGTTGATTGAAGTATGCACATGCTAGTGTAATGTTATAGGAGGGATGTCATCTACTGGAAAAGTAAGATAAAATGCAACAAATGATAGGTTCTTCTTTATGTGAAGAGTTCTTATCTGGCTATGTAGTAATCGTTATGGAGGTAACATCATGGGCGCTATTATGGAGTTTGCGACAGAAAAACAGATTGCATCATTTCTTTCAACTTGTCGCATTGAAGGGCAAAAGAATTTTCTGATGGCCTTCAAGAAAAAGACATGGCTGAAATCTTTTATTGATTTCTTCGTTATAGGAGGAAGTTACTATGTTCAGTCGAGTGTGAAGCCTAAGATTCTGGCATTCACACCTAAGGGGATCTATTTGATGGACATCAGTGATATAACTGAGAATCGTTTTAATCAAGTCCTTGAGATGCCTTGGAATCAAGTTAAAGATTTTACTTATAAGCCAGTCTTGAATGCAGTTAGGCTGAATTGGAACTATCAAAATGAAGCCTATATTTTTTCCGTGGATGTCGGTCAGATTAGTCAGCATGTGGGCCAGTATCAATTTAACAAAGAGCATTATGACTATTTAGCTCAACAGGATTTCTTTCGGTCCAAGTAAGCCCTAGCAAGGATTTTCACAAAAGAATCTGGAATATTTTCTGGATTCTTTTTAGCTTTACTCCATAAGTATATAGTTTGAAACTATAGCTAGCTCTTGAAAAGAAGAAAATGAGTTGATGAAAATAAGTGGTACAATAGTTACTATAGATTTGGAGGTATTGTATGAGCAAGGAATTACACATCAACACAATTTTGGCCCAGGCGGGTATCAAGTCAGACGAAGCGACAGGTGCTTTGGTGACACCGCTTCATTTTTCAACGACCTATCAGCATCCAGAGTTTGGTAAATCTACTGGATTTGACTATACGCGCACTAAAAACCCAACTCGCAGTAAGGCGGAAGAAGTCTTGGCGGCTATTGAGTCAGCAGACTATGCCCTAGCGACTAGCTCAGGTATGTCAGCTATTGTACTGGCCTTTAGCGTCTTTCCAGTAGGAAGTAAGGTCTTAGCTGTCCGTGACCTTTATGGAGGTTCTTTCCGCTGGTTCAACCAAGTGGAGCAGGAAGGCCGTTTCCATTTTAACTATGCCAATACAGAAGAAGAGTTGATTGCCGAGTTAGAAAAGGACGTAGATGTTCTCTATATCGAAACCCCAACCAATCCCTTGATGTTGGAGTTTGATATCGAAAAACTAGCAAAATTAGCTCATGCTAAGGGTGCCAAAGTGGTGGTGGACAATACTTTCTACAGCCCTATCTACCAACGTCCGATTGAAGATGGAGCAGATATCGTTCTTCATTCAGCAACCAAGTATCTAGCAGGGCACAATGATGTCTTGGCTGGAGTGGTTGTGACCAATAGTTTAGAACTATACGAGAAACTCTTTTACAATCTCAATACGACAGGGGCAGTCTTGTCTCCATTTGACAGTTATCAATTGATTCGTGGTCTCAAGACCTTGTCTCTTCGTATGGAGCGCTCAACAGCCAACGCCCAAGAAGTGGTTGCCTTTTTGAAGGATTCTCCAGCAGTTAAGGAAGTTCTCTACACTGGTCGTGGGGGCATGATTTCCTTTAAAGTAGCCGATGAAACACGCATTCCTCATATTTTGAACAGTCTTAAGGTCTTCTCTTTTGCGGAAAGTTTGGGTGGGGTAGAAAGTCTGATTACTTATCCAACGACGCAAACTCACGCTGATATTCCAGCAGAAGTGCGCCATTCTTATGGTTTGACAGATGACCTCTTGCGCTTGTCGATTGGGATTGAGGATGCTAGAGATTTGATTGCAGATTTGCGCCAAGCCTTGGAAGGATAAGACAAAGATGGGAAAATATGATTTTACAAGCCTGCCCAATCGTTTAGGGCACCATACCTATAAATGGAAAGAAGCAGAAACGGATAGTGAAGTCCTACCAGCTTGGATAGCGGATATGGACTTTGTAGTCTTGCCTGAAATCCGCCAAGCTGTGCAAACTTACGCTGATCAACTGGTTTATGGCTATACCTATGCCAGTGAAGAGTTAATTAAGGAAGTTCAAAAGTGGGAAGCCACACAACACGGTTACCACTTTGACAAAGAGGCTCTTGTCTTTATCGAGGGTGTGGTACCAGCCATCTCAACAGCTATTCAATCCTTTACAAAAGAAGGCGAAGCGGTTTTGATTAACACACCTGTCTATCCCCCCTTTGCACGCAGTGTTAAGTTGAACAACCGCAGATTGATTACTAATTCTTTGGTGGAAAAGGATGGTCTGTTTGAGATTGACTTTGATCAACTGGAGAAGGATTTGGTGGAAGAAGAGGTCAAACTCTATATTCTTTGCAACCCACACAATCCTGGTGGACGTGTTTGGGAAAAGGAAGTGTTGGAAAAGATTGGCCAACTCTGTCAAAAACATGGTGTTTTGTTGGTTTCAGATGAGATTCACCAAGATTTGGCCCTCTTTGGTCACAAGCATCATTCCTTCAATACCATCAACCCTGACTTTAAAGAATTTGCTATCGTCTTGAGCAGTGCCACTAAAACCTTTAACATCGCTGGGACAAAAAATTCCTATGCAGTCATTGAAAATCCTAAGTTGAGAGCGGCTTACCAGAAACGTCAGTTGGCTAATAATCAGCATGAAATCTCAGGTTTGGGTTATTTGGCGACAGAAGCTGCCTATCGCTATGGGAAGGATTGGCTAGAGGAACTCAAGCAAGTCTTTGAAGACCATATCAATTATGTGGTGGATCTATTTGGTAAAGAGACTAAAATCAAGGTCATGAAACCGCAGGGAACCTACTTGATTTGGCTTGATTTTTCAGCTTATGACCTGACTGATGAAAGATTGCAAGAGCTTTTGAGGAATGAAGCCAAGGTTATCCTCAACCGTGGTTTGGATTTTGGGGAGGAAGGAAGTCTCCATACCCGCCTCAATGTAGCCATGCCTAAATCTCTGTTGCAAGAAGTTTGTCAGCGAATTGTGACGACTTTTGCTAAACTTTAAAAATCCAGCCTTCTAGGAGAAAAGTATCCTTAGAAGGCTATTTTCATAGGCGAAAATATGGTATAATAAAAAGATAAGGTAAAGGTAAAAATATGGCTAAATTGATTCCGGGGAAAGTCCGTATCGAAGGCGTTGCCCTTTATGAAACTGGTAAGGTTGACATTATCAAGGAAAAGAACAATCGGCTCTACGCTCGCATTGCAGAAGAAGAACTGCGCTATAGTTTAGAGGATGATTTGGTTTTTTGTGCCTGCGATTTTTTCCAAAAGAGGGGCTACTGTGTGCATTTGGCAGCGTTGGAGCATTTTCTAAAAAATGATGAGCGTGGTCAGGAAATCTTGCAGAGTCTGGAAGAAGGTCATGAAGAAAAAGAGGCCGTTGAAACCAAGGTGACCTTAGGTGGAAAATTTTTGGACCGAATCTTGTCTCCAAAATCAGACCGAGCCTATGAGTTGTCGGCTGTGGGTCAGGTGGAAGCAGGAAGCAATCATATCTTGTGGACGCTTAGAATCGGGCAAATCAATAGCCAAAAATACTACGTTATTCGGGATATTCCGCTCTTTTTAAAAGTCGTCGAGAAGAGAAAACCTTATATGATTGGTAAAACTTATGAGGAGTCTCTGTCTTGGGAAGCCTTTGATGAGGCCAGCCAAGAACTTCTGACTTTCTTGCGCGGACTAGTAGAGGAAGGACTTATTCCAGAGCTTTTTTTCCAAAACCAAGGTCGGCACCTCTTTTTTCCTCTGACCTTTTTTGAGCAGGGTGTGAATTTGCTGATGACCTTGCCCCATTTTCAATTTGACCATCAAGTGGATAGCTACCAAACCCTGCTCTTTCAGGATTTGCATGCGAATGCTAATCTATTTACCTTTACAGTAACGGAATACTCTGACTATTTTGAAATGGAAATCAGTGAGAGTCCAAGAGTCAATGCCTTTTACCAGGGAGCTGTGCTGTTCCATAAAGGACAGGTTTATTTTCTAACAGACCAGCAGATGCGCCTTCTCAAGGAAATCAAAGTGCTGCATTTGGATCAACATGGAAAGAAATACCTGCAATTTGATAGCAGTGATAGAGATAAATTGGCTTTTTGTTTAACTCTTTTTAGCCAGATGGGTACCGTTTCAGCTTCAGAACGTCTACAAATCAAAACTTTTGAACCCTCTTTTTATTTTGATAGGGAAGAGGATAATCGGATTCGTTTAGAAATTCAGTTTGATTATGGAGATAAGCAGGTATCTAGCCGACAAGAGCTAGAAGAATTACCATTTTCGAGTGATGCTGAATTAGAAGAAAGAGTTTTCCAAGTCGGTTTGGCAGCTGGATTTGAAGCAGACTTTCAATCTTGGCGTCAGGCCTTAAAAGCAGAGTCTGTCTATCATTTCTTCCATGAAATCATTCCAGTCTTTGAAAAGCTCGGAAATGTTGACCTATCAGACAAGCTAGAAGAACTCTATAACCTAGCAAGCCCTCAAGTGCAAATTGCTTCCAAGGGAGGTCTCTTGGAAATCCAGTTTGATTTTCAAGATATTGCCCAGGAGGAAATTGACCAAGCCATGCAGGCCTTGGTTGATAATCGAGATTTTTACATTGGTGCGTCCAATCAAGTCTACTTTTTCGATGAAGAAACCAAGAAAATTCGCCAAAATCTACAGGAACTAGGACAATTTGAATTAAAAGATGGCTCCTTACAGGCTCGGAAATCCTTGGCCTACAGTTTAGCTCATCTCTTTGAAGGACGTGACCGTGTTTCTTTTTCACAAGAATTTCAGAATCTGGCTCAGGATTTGACGCATCCAGAGGACTTCCCTAGACAAGCAACTCAGGTTCAGGCTGATTTGCGAGATTATCAGGAAAAGGGAATCGGTTGGCTGCAGATGCTCCATTATTATGGTTTTGGTGGGATTTTGGCTGATGATATGGGACTTGGTAAAACACTTCAGACCATTGCATTTTTGACCAGTCAAGTGACAAAAGAAAGTCGGGTTTTGATTTTAGCTCCGTCAGGTTTGATTTACAACTGGGCGGATGAATTTCAGAAATTTGCCCCACAGTTGGATGTGGCTGTTGTTCATGGTTTGAAAGCTAGTCGTGAAGAGATTCTTGCTGAGAGCCATCAAATCTATGTGACGAGTTATGCTACCTTTCGTCAGGACAGTGATCTTTATCAGCGGATGGCCTTTGACTTCCTTTTCTTAGATGAGGCTCAGGTCATGAAAAATGCCCAGACTAAGATCGCCCAGACCTTGAGACAATTTGTGGTGCCGTCGGTCTTTGCCTTGTCAGGGACTCCGATTGAAAACCATCTGGGTGAGCTGTGGTCTATTTTCCAAATCGTCATGCCAGGACTTTTGCCAAGCAAGAAAGAATTTATGAAATTACCAGCTGAGCGCGTTGCTCAGTTTATCAAACCTTTCGTGATGCGGCGCAAGAAAGAAGAAGTTCTGACTGAATTGCCAGACTTGATTGAAGTGGTTTATAAAAATGAACTGGAAGACCAGCAAAAGGCTATCTACCTAGCCCAGTTGCAACAGATGCGGGACCGTCTAGCTCAAGTGTCAGATCAGGAATTCCAGCGAAGTCGGGTGGAAATCTTGTCTGGTCTGATGCGCTTGCGTCAAATTTGTGATACTCCTGCCCTCTTTATGGAGGATTATCAGGGTGCCAGTGGCAAACTGGATAGTCTCCGAGACCTGCTGGTACAGGTGGCAGACGGCGGACACCGTGTCTTGATTTTCTCGCAGTTCAAGGGAATGTTGGAGAAAATTGAACAAGAACTGCCAGACTTGGGCATGACATCCTTTAAAATTACGGGTTCAACCCCAGCCAAGGAAAGACAAGACATGACCAAGGCCTTTAACCAAGGAGAAAGAGATGCCTTTCTGATTTCTCTTAAGGCTGGTGGTGTCGGTCTGAACTTGACAGGTGCTGATACAGTGATTTTGGTTGACCTTTGGTGGAATCCTGCGGTGGAAGCGCAAGCCATTGGCCGTGCCCATCGGATGGGGCAGGAAGAAACGGTTGAGGTCTATCGCTTGGTGACCAGGGGAACCATTGAAGAAAAAATTCAAGAACTCCAAGAACAGAAGAAACATCTGGTGTCACAAGTATTGGACGGCACAGAGTCACGTGGCAGTCTGACCCTAGCAGAAATTAGAGAAATTTTGGGAATTTCTGAAGCCAGCACTTGAAAAATCAAGACAATACGCTATAATGAAGTGTTGAAAGGAAATAGAAAATGAGAGAAGAACGATTTCCATTGGTGTCAGATGACGAGGTCATGCTGACTGAGATGCCGGTTATGGACCTCTATGATGAGTCTGACTTTATCAGTAATATCAAGGGAGAATACCGTGATAAGAATTATCTGGAGTGGGCCCCTATTACTGAAGAAAAACCAGCAAAACCGATTGAAAAACCAGTAGAGAAACCTAAGAAATCTGGTTTAGGAGTTAAAAAAGAAGGAAAGAGCTATGCGGAGGTGGCGCGTGAAGAAGCGCGTGCGGATTTGAAAAAGAAACGCTCAGCAAGTTATCTGACTAAGGATATTACTCCTACAAGACGCCATTCTCATCCAAGTCTAGTTAGGCAGGGCAATCAACCTACCGCGCCTTTCCAAAAGGAAAATCCTGGTGAATTTGTCAAATATAGTCAAAAATTGACCCAGTCTCATTACATCTTGGCGGAAGAAGTGAGCAATATTTCGACTCAATCTGAGCCAAAAGAAACTTCAGGTCCAAAGAAAAATAATTATGATTTTCTGAAGAAGAGCCAAATCTACAATAAAAAGAATCAACAAAAAGAACAAGAACGTCAGGTGGCCCAAGAGTTGAATCTGACAAGAATTACTGAATAGGGGAGAAAACATGTCAAAGACATATCATTTTATCGGAATTAAGGGATCAGGGATGAGTGCCTTGGCTTTGATGTTGCACCAAATGGGGCACAAGGTTCAGGGATCAGATGTTGAAAAATACTACTTTACTCAACGTGGTCTTGAGCAGGCAGGAATTACCATTCTTCCTTTTGATGAAAAGAATCTAGACGGTGATATGGAAATTATCGCTGGAAATGCCTTTCGTCCAGATAACAACGTCGAAATTGCCTATGCGGACCAAAATGGCATTAGTTACAAACGCTACCATGAGTTCCTAGGTAGCTTTATGCGTGACTTTGTTAGCATGGGAGTTGCTGGAGCGCATGGAAAAACTTCAACAACAGGTATGTTGTCGCACGTCTTGTCTCACATCACAGATACTAGCTTCTTGATTGGAGACGGGACAGGTCGTGGTTCAGCCAATGCCAAATATTTTGTTTTTGAATCTGACGAATATGAGCGTCACTTCATGCCTTACCACCCAGAGTACTCTATTATCACCAACATTGACTTTGACCATCCAGACTATTTTACAAGTCTAGAGGATGTTTTCAATGCCTTTAACGACTATGCTAAACAAATTACCAAAGGTTTGTTTATCTACGGTGAGGATACTGAATTGCGTAAGATTACGTCTGATGCACCAATTTATTATTATGGTTTTGAAGCAGAAGGCAATGATTTTGTAGCTAGCGATCTTCTTCGTTCAACAACTGGTTCAACCTTCACCGTTCATTTCCGTGGACAAGACTTGGGGCAATTCCACATTCCAACCTTTGGTCGTCACAATATCATGAATGCGACAGCCGTTATTGGTCTTCTTTACACAGCAGGATTTGATTTGAACTTGGTACGTGAACACCTGAAAACATTTGCCGGTGTTAAGCGTCGTTTCACTGAGAAAATTGTCAATGATACGGTGATTATCGATGACTTTGCCCACCATCCAACAGAAATTATTGCGACCTTGGATGCAGCTCGTCAGAAATATCCAAGCAAGGAAATTGTTGCAGTCTTCCAACCGCATACTTTTACAAGAACCATTGCCTTGTTGGACGAATTTGCCCATGCTTTGAACCAAGCGGATGCAGTTTACCTAGCGCAAATTTATGGATCTGCTCGTGAAGTAGACCATGGTGATGTTAAGGTAGAAGACCTAGCCAAAAAAATCAACAAAAAACATCAAGTGATCACTGTTGAAAATGTTTCTCCACTTCTTGACCATGACAATGCTGTCTATGTCTTTATGGGAGCAGGAGATATCCAGACCTATGAATACTCATTTGAACGTCTCTTGTCTAATTTGACAAGTAATGTTCAATAGGATTTTCCCATGGAAATTCCAATTAAGATCATTCAGGCAAGTAAGTCTGATTTGGCTGAGATAGAGGAACTTCAGGCTTCATCTTTTCCAGCTGAAAAGCAGCAACCTTCCCATATTTTAGAAGAAAGTATCCGTAAGTATGCGGATACCTTTCTTCTAGCTAGGGATGAAAATCAGCTTCTAGGCTATGTTCTAGGTGGTCCTTACCCACACAATCCGAAATGTCTAGAAATACATTCTTTAGTCATCGAGGCTGACCATCAGAGACAGGGCTTGGGAACGCTTCTTCTTGCGGCTTTGAAAGATGTGGCAGTTGAGCTGGATTACAAAGCTATTCGTTTGAAGAGTCCGGATGAGTTGCTTTCCTATTTTGAAATGAACGGTTTTATCGATGAAGAAGAGACAGATTCGCTTTATGCAGCTAGCCAGGGTGTTAGTATGATTTGGTTTAATCTCTTTTAGAGGAGGCACAATGAAAATTAGACCAGCAAGATTAGAAGATTTGGATCGTATCGTTGAGATTGAACTAGAAAATTTCTCGATTGAAGAAGCCATTCCTCGCTCTGTTTTTGAGGCGCATTTGCGAGAAATTCAGACCTCGTTTCTGGTTGCAGAAAAAGAAGGTAGAATTATGGGGTATATAGAAGGGCCAGTTGGCCCCCACCGCCATCTACAGGACCAGTCTTTTACAGAAAAGATAGCAGATTATAGTCATGAGCCTGGTGGCTATATCTCTGTGACCTGTCTTTCTATTGCCAAGGAGGCACAGGGAATAGGACTAGGTCAGAAATTGCTAACAGCTTTGAAAGAACTAGCTCTTGAACACGAAAGAGAAGGCATTAACCTAACCTGTCATGACTATCTCATTACTTACTACGAAAAACATGGATTTGTCAATGAAGGCCAGTCCCAGTCAACCTTTGCAGGAGAAACCTGGTATGATATGGTCTGGGAAGCTAAAAAATAAGCTAGAAGAGCATGCTAGGTTGCTTTTCTTTCGTTTTTAAGATATAATATTATGGATTGTCAACGAGGAGGATAAACTTTTGAGTGAAAAGCCAAGAGAAGACGAAAAATTAAGCTTTAAAGAGCAGATTTTACGCGATTTAGAAAAAGTAAAACGTAATGAAGGGACTCGCCAAGAGGCCACTGAACTTGCAGAGAAAAAAGAAGCTCTATTTGTCCCTGAAACAAAACTCGCAGATGAAGATGTTATGGTTGCATCCCTATCAGCTGTTGAAAAAATTATGGAGAATGCGCCACGTGTTCCAAAACATCCTAGTGAGGATATGCCTGCATCACCGGCAGATGAATCAAGAGTAGAAGCTCCGATTACTCCTCGTCACCCTAGTCAAGATGTTCCAGCTTCACCAGTTGAAGCAAGTCCATCAAGACCGGTTCCAAGGCCAGAGACTAATCGTCCACAAAAGGTCGAAGAAGATTTCAACGTAACTCCAACAAGAGTAGCTGTTTCTTATAAGACTGAAGCTAAAAAAGAGCCTCAGAAAGAAGTAACAAAACCAGAACCAGTTATGGAAACGGAAGCTGTTGAAGTCATTTCTGAAACTCCGAGTCGTAGTCGTCGTGAGACTGTTAAACCTGTCAAGAAGAAAAAATCACATTTGAAGGCTTTCTTCATTTCTCTACTGATTTTCCTTGCCTTGATTTCGGCAGGTGGTTACTTCGGTTACCAGTATGTCCAGTCATCTTTATTACCAGTTGATGCTAATTCTAAGAAGTATGTAACCGTTCAAATCCCAGAAGGAGCCAATGTCCAAGAGATTGGCTCAGCACTTGAACATTCTGGTGTGATTAAACACGGAGTGATTTTTGCTTTTTATGCTAAATATAAAAATTATTCAGATTTGAAGGCTGGATATTACAATTTGCAAAAGAGCATGAGTACAGAGGATATCATTAAGGAACTCCAAAAAGGTGGTACTCCTGAACCTCAAGAACCTTCACTTGCAGATTTGACTATTCCAGAAGGATATACGATTGATCAAATTGCCCAAGCTGTAGGCCAATTACAAGGTGAATTTAAAGAGCCTTTGACAGCGGAAGCCTTCTTGGCTAAAGTGCAAGATGACAACTTTATCAGTCAAGAAGTTGCTAAATATCCAAATCTACTCGAAAGCTTGCCAACGAAAGAAAGTGGAGCTCGTTACCGTTTGGAAGGTTATCTTTTCCCAGCGACCTACTCTATCAAGGAAAGCACAACTATTGAAAGTTTGATTGATGAGATGCTGGCAGCTATGGATAAGACCTTGACTCCGCACTATAGTGCAATCAAGTCTAAAAACTTGACAGTCAATGAATTGCTAACAATTGCGTCACTTGTTGAAAAAGAAGGTGCTAAGACTGAAGATCGTAAGTTGATTGCAGGTGTCTTCTACAACCGCTTGAATCTTGGAATGCCACTTCAAAGCAATATTGCAATCTTGTATGCCCAAGGGAAACTTGGCCAAAATATCAGCCTAGCAGACGATGCTGGAATTGATACATCGATTAATTCACCATACAATGTTTATACAAAACCTGGTTTGATGCCTGGTCCAGTAGATAGTCCAAGTCAGGACGCGATCGAAGCAAGTATCAACCAAACAAAGAGTGAGAACCTATACTTTGTAGCCAATGTTACAGATGGTAAAGTCTATTACGCAGTGACACAGGAAGAGCATGATCGTAATGTAGCTGAACACGTCAATAGCAAGCTTACTCAAAATAGTAGTTCAAACTAAGACTACAAAAATGAGAATCTCAGATAGAGATTCAATACTATCTAAAGAAAGTTGAGAAAAATGGCAGAAAAAACATATCCTATGACCCTTGCGGAAAAGGAAAAACTTGAAAAAGAATTAGAAGAATTGAAATTGGTCCGCCGACCAGAAGTGGTAGAACGCATAAAGATTGCTCGTTCATATGGTGACCTTTCAGAAAACAGTGAATACGAAGCAGCTAAGGATGAACAAGCTTTTGTCGAAGGACAAATCTCTAGCTTGGAAACAAAAATCCGTTATGCTGAAATCGTCAATAGCGACTCAGTTGCCGATGATGAAGTGGCGATTGGAAAAACAGTCACTATCCAAGAAATTGGTGAGGACGAAGAAGAAGTTTATATTATCGTAGGTTCAGCGGGTGCAGATGCCTTTGCGGGTAAAGTTTCAAATGAAAGCCCAATTGGACAAGCCTTGATTGGCAAGAAAACAGGTGATACAGCAACCATTGAAACACCTGTTGGTAGCTATGATGTGAAAATCTTAAAGGTTGAAAAAACAGCCTAAAAGCAGAAAAAAGGAGTGGGGAGGCTGTGCGCTTCACTCACTCCTTTTTCCATTTTAAATTGAATTGGAGACGTTATGAGTTCAAAGAAGAAAAAAAATAAGATGGAGCGTGGTCTGACCAATCGTCACGTGCAGGTTATGGCCATTGCGGGAACAATCGGAACAGGACTCTTTTTGGGAGCGGGGCGCTCTATCAGCCTAACAGGTCCTTCCATTGTACTGATTTATATGATTACAGGGGCCTTCATGTTCCTCATGATGCGTGCGGTTGGAGAAATGCTCTACCAAGACCCTGAGCAACATACCTTTATCAACTTTATCACGCGCCATTTGGGTAAGGGCTGGGGTTATTTCTCAGTTTGGTCTTACTGGCTATCCGTTGTCTTTATCGGTATGGCAGAAATCACAGCTATCTCTCACTATGTTCAGTTCTGGTTCCCTAACTGGCCAAGTTGGATGATTGAGATTGGATTTTTGACCATTCTAGCCTTGGTCAATCTGATTGCGGTGAAACTTTTTGGGGAAGTTGAGTTTTGGTTTGCGATGGTCAAGATTGTGGCTATTTTAGCTATGATTGCAACAGGAGTCTTTATGGTCTTGACAGGCTTTAAGACACCCCATGGTGTAGCAAGTTTGGCTAATATTGCCGACAATTTCTCCCTCTTCCCTAATGGTGGAGTGAACTTTGTCATGGCCTTCCAGATGGTTTTCTTTGCCTACCTCATGATTGAGTTTATCGGGGTAACGACTTCAGAAACCAAAAATCCACGCCAGGTCTTGCCAAAAGCGGTTAAGGAAATTCCTTTGCGTATCGCCTTTTTCTATGGAGGTGCCCTCTTAGCCATCATGGCTATCATTCCGTGGCGTGAACTTGCATCGGCTGATTCTCCCTTTGTTACAGTGTTTGAATTGGCAGGAGTCAAGTGGGCGGCAGCCTTGATTAACTTCGTCGTTTTGACATCAGCGGCATCTGCTCTTAACTCAACTCTCTATTCAACAGGTCGTCATTTGTATCAGATTGCCCATGATTCGCCAAATCGTTTCCTAAAAGCAATTAAAGCAGATACTCTTTCTCGCCACAATGTGCCACAAAATGCCATAATCGCTTCAGCAATCTTGATTGCCCTAGCAGCCTTTATCAACATCTTGCCAGGTGTTTCGGATGCCTTTGCCTTGATTACGGCATCATCATCAGGTGTCTATATCGCCATTTATATCTTGATTATGGTGGCTCACCTTAAATACCGCAAGTCGCCAGACTTTATGGAGGATGGCTATCTCATGCCTCATTATCGTTTCCTAAATCCCTTAACCATGCTCTTCTTTGCCTTTGTCTTTGTAACCCTCTTTTTACAAGAGTCTACATTTGTAGGAGCAATTGGATCAGCTATCTGGATTATCGGTTTCGGGATTTATAGCCAGTGGAAATTTAGAAAATAAATTAAGGACTCATCAACTCAGGTTGGTGGGTTTTTGCTAGTTTGACAGTCTTTGGAAATAAGACTATAATCAAGCTGTAACAGTATTTAAGGAGATTTAGATGTACTTTAGATTGGAAAACAAGGAATCCCATAAATCACAAGAAATAGGGAATCTGATTCGTGCTTATAACCGTTCAAAAAGAGAAGAGGCTGAAAGTGAGCCACTTAATCTTTATGTCGAAGATGAAAAGGGCAATCTCCTGGCAGGTTTGATAGCAGAGACTTTTGGAAATTGGCTAGAAATCGAGTATTTATTTGTGAAAGAGGAACTGAGAGGACAAGGAATCGGGTCAAAACTATTGCAGCAAGCAGAAACTGAAGCTAAGAATCGAAACTGTCGTTTTGCTTTTGTCAATACTTACCAGTTTCAAGCTCCAGATTTTTATAAAATGCATGGCTACAAGGAAGTCTTTAGGTTACAAGACTATCCCTACATTGGGCAAAGATATTATTACCAAAAAGATTTGTAAGGAGAATATGAAATCATAAAGCAAAGAGGGGGCTTGACATAAGTATGGAGGAGATTCTCGATAAATATCAGTTAAATCCTACAAATTGTGTCTTTTTAGGTGATAGTGAGGACAATACAATCGCAGCTGAGAATTGTGAATCAAGGTCTATAAGGTTAAGAAAAGAAGTGATGTTGTCGATATTTTGAAATCCTATATTTAAACTTAACACTCTCTATTTTTATGGTAGAGAGTTTTTTGTTAATAAAATTTTACAAAATGACATTTATATATTGCATTAAGTTAGATATATGATATAATGTTGTTAAAAAGAGGCGCAACTTTTTAAAATTAATGAGAATCAAAGAGAAAACCAAGAATATTAATGGAGGAATAAAAAATGGAAGTTATAAATGTAAGTAAGCATTATGGTCATTCAATCATTCTCAAAGATATAAATTTTGCACTTAACAAGGGTGAAATTGTTGGTCTAGTAGGGAGAAACGGAGTTGGCAAGAGTACATTGATGAAAATTCTTGTTCAGAATAATCAACCGACTTCAGGGAATATTATAAGTAGTGATAATGTTGGGTATTTAATCGAAGAACCAAAATTATTTTTATCTAAAACGGGTTTAGAGAATTTAAAATATTTGTCAAATTTATATGGTGTTGACTACAATCAAGAAAGATTTGGAAGTTTGATCCAAGAGTTAGATTTGACTCAGTCTATTAATAAAAAAGTAAAGACCTATTCTTTGGGTACAAAACAAAAATTAGCTTTGCTTCTAACTCTCGTTACGGAACCTCATATATTAATTTTAGATGAACCGACTAATGGTTTAGATATTGAATCATCACAAATAGTTTTAGCGGTTCTAAAAAATTTAGCTTTACATGAAAATGTGGGAATTTTAATATCGAGTCATAAATTAGAAGATATTGAAGAAATTTGTGAGAGGGTTCTTTTCTTGGAGAACGGGCTTTTGACATTTCAAAAAGTAGGAAAAGATAGTCATAATTGCTTGTTTGAGATAGCTTTTTCATCAGCTACAGATAGAGACATTTTCATTACCAAACAAGAATTTGGGGATATTGTTCAGGAACAGGGACTGAGAATTACTATGTCTGGGAATATTCAAAGTAGTGAGCTTTTTAAATTTTTTAACGAAAACTCTATTAAAGTAGTTGATTTTGAAACTAAAAAAGAGACGCTTAAAGATATTTATCTAAATCGTTCAAAATAAAGGAAGGATATAATCATGAAATTAAATAAATTGAATTTTCTTAAGGAAAATATAAGGGATTTATATTCATCAGGCGTAATATATCTTGGTTTGATTATCTCGTTTATACCGCCGATATTGGTTACATTCTTTATTCTAAAGACTCAAGGGACATCGCTTGGTATTAAGCATATTTCAAACTTTTATGCTATGCTCGGTATGTTAATGGCTGTTATACATGCTAACCGAGTCATTAGTAGAGATTTTTCCCACAATACGGTAAGTTTGTTTTATAATCAACAGAAGAATCGGATGATTTACGTCTTGTCTAATTTTCTATATGCCATCTCAGTTTCCATTATTTATGCTTTGAATGGCATTGTGCTACTAGTCATCGTAAGTAAATTGGGTGTTCCAGGTGATTTAGGATTAGATTTTATAGTAGCCATTGTAGTCAATACAATTTTGTTAGTCCTATTTTATTTTCTATTATCTTACATTTTCTATTTATACAAATTTAAAAGTGGCTTGGTATTTGGTATTTTAGTAGCTTTACTACTCTTTATCCCTAATATATTAAATACGATTATGATGAATACTAGTAATGATTTGTTTATCAAAGCAATTGAACTTCTTCCTTTTTATTCTTTACCTGTATTTGTGGATTCAAATACGATGTCTATTAGTCAGTATCTTGTGGTAATCACTACAATCATTTTATTGTACTTTTTCACTCTCAATAAAAGCAAGAAGTATTCATTTTAGTTTCATTTAGTATTATTTTGCATACCTAAAATACAGTAAAAAATCAGTCATCTTAGTATGCTCCTGCTCTTGTTGTGTACACGTTTTTGTCTTATGCTAGACTCATTTCCAAAAGCATTATATAATAGTGATATGAAATCAACTAAACAAGAAATACAAGCAATCAAAACTCGTTTAAAAGACCCTACTAAAGCTAATACTAAAACAAAAATCAAATAGCAAACTAGGAAGTTTATTTCAAACAATCCAACATACTGATTTTAGGCTGAAGATAATATTGGAGTGCTAATTAATGAGGTTATAATAAATAGCTGACAGCTTGTGTTGGTTTTGGATTTTTTAAGAGTAGATGAGTATTAAAACTATAAGGAGGACGCAGGTGGCTAAAAATTTAAAATTAAAATTAGCTCGGGTAGAGCTTGATTTAACTCAGGGTCAACTAGCAGATGCTGTCGGGGTGACGCGCCAGACTATTGGTTTGATAGAGGCGGGAAAATACAATCCCAGTCTCTCGCTCTGCCAGTCCATTTGCAGATGTTTAGGGAAAACCCTAGACCAATTATTTTGGGAGGAAGAAGATGGTAAATAAATTTATTCATTATCAATTACTTGACGAAAGAGAAGAACAACTAATTAATAAAGCTGGGGCAGAGTCTTTTTCACTCTTTATTGGGCTTGTACTTCTAAGCTATTTGGTGGCAGTGTTGGCTCCATCTCTTTTTAATCCGAATTTTCTAGTTTATACTCTGATAGTAGGAATTTTCTTCTTTTTTAATCGTGCCCGTTATCTGGGAGTGACCTACTATAGTCGTTTTCATTTTACGATTTTGGGTTGTTTTTTCCTAACCTTGGCTATTACGGCTCTTTTGATGTTACAGAATTATCAATTCAACATAGAAATTTATCAGCACAATCCTTTGAACGGTAAATACCTATCTGCTTGGGTCATTACTTATGTTATTTACCTTCCCTGGGTCTTTATTGGCAATCTTGGTCTGAAGAGCTATGGTAAATGGGCTCAGAAAAAATTTGAGCAAGACATGGATGAACTGGAGAGTGGAGAATAGCTTGTTACTCTTTTCTCAATCCAGCTAAAATGTGTTATAATAGTACTAATTTATTGGAACACATGAAAGTTCTTGAAAATTTTCATTGGTTTCTAGTTAAGGAAGTAGGAAAAGTATGTATCCAGATGATAGTTTGACATTGCACACGGACTTGTACCAGATTAACATGATGCAGGTTTACTTTGACCAAGGGATTCACAATAAAAAGGCGGTCTTTGAGGTTTATTTCCGCCAACAGCCTTTTAAAAATGGCTATGCAGTTTTTGCAGGTTTGGAAAGAATTGTGAATTATCTTGAAGACTTGCGTTTTTCAGATAGCGATATTGCCTATTTGGAGTCGCTGGGCTATCATGGGTCATTCTTGGACTATCTCCGCAATTTCAAGTTGGAGTTGACCGTTCGTTCTGCCCAAGAAGGGGACTTGGTTTTTGCTAATGAACCGATTGTGCAGGTGGAAGGCCCTCTAGCTCAATGTCAATTGGTCGAAACGGCTCTTTTGAACATCGTCAACTACCAGACCTTGGTGGCGACTAAGGCAGCTCGTATTCGTTCAGTCATTGAAGATGAACCCTTGATGGAGTTTGGGACACGTCGGGCTCAAGAAATGGATGCAGCTATCTGGGGAACACGCGCAGCGGTGATTGGTGGTGCCAATGGAACCAGCAACGTGCGTGCTGGTAAACTCTTTGACATTCCTGTCTTGGGAACCCATGCCCATGCCTTGGTACAGGTTTATGGCAATGACTATGAAGCTTTCAAGGCTTATGCTGCGACCCACAAAAATTGTGTCTTTCTTGTGGATACCTATGACACCCTTCGCATTGGGGTACCAGCTGCCATTCAGGTGGCGCGTGAGCTGGGTGACCAGATTAACTTTATGGGTGTGCGGATTGACTCTGGGGATATTGCCTACATTTCCAAGAAAGTTCGTCAGCAATTGGACGAGGCTGGATTTACAGAGGCTAAGATTTATGCTTCAAATGATTTGGACGAAAATACCATCCTCAACCTCAAGATGCAAAAGGCCAAGATTGATGTCTGGGGCGTGGGAACTAAGCTGATTACAGCCTATGACCAGCCAGCTCTTGGGGCAGTTTATAAGATTGTTGCAATCGAAGATGAAAATGGCCAGATGCGCAATACCATCAAGCTGTCAAATAATGCTGAAAAAGTGTCTACACCAGGTAAGAAGCAGGTGTGGCGCATTACCAGTCGTGAAAAAGGCAAGTCAGAAGGAGACTATATCACTTTTGATGGCGTAGATGTTGCCAGCATGACAGAAATCAAGATGTTCCATCCGACCTATACTTACATCAAGAAGACGGTTCGTAATTTTGACGCTGTTCCTCTCTTAGTGGATATCTTCAAAGACGGAAAATTGATTTACAATCTACCTAGCTTGACTGAGATTCAGGATTATGCTCGTAAGGAATTTGACAAGCTTTGGGATGAATACAAGCGCGTGCTCAATCCTCAGCATTATCCAGTGGATTTGGCGCGTGATGTATGGCAAGACAAGATGGACTTGATTGACAAAATGCGTAAGGAAGCCCTCAGTGAAGGAGAAGAAGAATGAGTTTGCAAGAAACGATTATCCAAGAGCTGGGTGTCAAACCAGTGATTGATGCCCAGGAAGAAATTCGTCGTTCCATTGATTTCTTAAAAAGATACTTGAAAAAACACCCCTTCCTAAAGACCTTTGTATTAGGGATTTCTGGGGGACAAGACTCAACATTAGCAGGACGATTGGCTCAACTGGCCATGGAAGAACTGCGAGCAGAGACAGGGGATGATAGCTACAAATTTATCGCTGTCCGCCTGCCTTATGGAGTACAAGCCGATGAAGCAGATGCTCAAAAAGCCCTAGCCTTCATCCAGCCAGATGTCAGCTTGGTTGTGAATATCAAGGAGTCTGCAGATGCTATGACAGCTGCAGTTGAAGCGACAGGTAGTCCTGTTTCAGACTTCAACAAGGGCAATATCAAGGCTCGTTGCCGTATGATTGCTCAGTATGCCCTTGCTGGTTCCCATAGCGGAGCAGTCATTGGAACAGACCATGCTGCGGAAAATATCACAGGCTTTTTTACCAAGTTTGGTGACGGGGGTGCGGATATTCTCCCTCTTTACCGCCTCAATAAGCGTCAAGGAAAACAACTATTGAAGGAACTTGGTGCAGACCCAGCCCTTTATGAAAAAATCCCAACGGCAGACCTAGAAGAAGACAAACCAGGTCTAGCTGACGAAGTAGCCCTCGGAGTCACCTATGCAGAGATTGACGACTACCTAGAAGGCAAAACAATCAGCCCAGAAGCTCAAGCGACCATTGAAAACTGGTGGCACAAAGGCCAACACAAACGCCACCTACCCATCACCGTCTTTGATGACTTTTGGGAGTGAAAACCTCCAGTGGAGGTTTTCAGCCCGAGTCTAGAAAGGGGAAAACGAGGTAGATTCGATAACTCGAAGAGTTCGATTTCGTTGTCTCACCCCCGCAACGATGACTAGGTTTGAAAAGCTTGGTAAAGCGCATTTCAAACCAGACAGCGACTGCGTCAAGGGATTAGAAAAAACACTTGTTTCCTAGCTGTTACTGAGTTTAGTCTTTTTACCCCGAGCATGGAAACAGGTAAGCGAAGAAGGTCCAGTGGACCTTTTTAGCTTATTGTCTTAAGCTTAGAAAGCGAGGTAGCGTCATGAAATCAATCGGTACGCAAATGTTACAGACAGATCGTTTAATCTTGCGAAGATTTGTGGAGAGTGATGAGGAAGCCATGTTTCAAAATTGGGCTTCATCTGTTGAGAATCTGACCTATGTCACTTGGGATCCCCATCCTGATGTCGAGGTGACTCGGAACTCGATTCGTAATTGGATTTCCTCCTATTCTAATCCCAATTATTACAAATGGGCCATTTGTCTCAAAGAAGACCCAGAACAAGTGATTGGAGATATCAGTATCGTTAAGATAGATGAGGATGATTCAAGTTGTGAAATTGGCTATATTTTAGGAAAAAACTATTGGGGTCGTGGTATGATGACGGAGGCCTTGAAAGCTGTCTTAGACTTCTGTTTTACTCAAGCAGGTTTTCAAAATGTCAGAGCACGATATGCCAGTCTCAATCCAGCTTCAGGTCGTGTCATGGAAAAAGCTGGAATGTCCTATCTAAAAACTGTTGCAAATGGGGTGGAGAGAAAAGGCTATCTTGCGGATCTTATTTATTATCAGATAAGTAAGGAGGACTGATAAGCTTAAAATTTATTGCTTATCCGCTGTCCTCATTTTTTATTTACTGTTTCATTTATCCTCTCTTTTTCGAATAAATAGATAGAACCATCGAATCTAGTAAAACTAGATTTAAAATTGTGGTATAATAAGAGGAGGAAATGGATGATTTTAAGACATCCGGGCATCAGCCCGACCAACGATTTGGTTGCTAAGAAAATCTTTAGCAATCCAGAAATCACTTGTCAATTTATTCGCGATATGTTAGACTTGCCAGCCAAAAATGTAACTATTTTGGAAGGAAGTAACATTCACGTCTTACCCACTACACCGTACTCGGCTCAGGATTTCTATACCAGTATAGACGTTTTAGCTGAACTAGATAATGGAACTCAAGTAATCATTGAGATTCAGGTGCATCATCAGAATTTTTTCATTAATCGTTTATGGGCTTATCTGTGTAGTCAGGTCAATCAAAATCTAGAAAAAATTCGCCAGCAAGAGGGCAATACTCATCAGAGTTACAAACACATCGCACCAGTATACGCCATTGCAATTGTGGATAGTAATTATTTCCAAGATGATTTGGCTTTTCATAGCTTTAGCATGAGAGAGGATACGACAGGTGAGGTTTTAACAATTACAAATAATGGTCAGGAAAACCATCTAGTCAAGATGGCATTCTTGGAACTAAAAAAATACAAAGAAACCAGCAAAGACAAGGTTCGTAAACCGTGGTTGGAGTTTTTTGGGAACAAACCCTTTACCCAGCGCCCCGAGCGAGCCATCAGCCAAGCAGACCAACTGCTAGACTATAAAAGCTGGTCCGAGGAGGACAGGAAAATGTTTAGTCAACTACGTATGCGTGAAGAACAAGCCTTGTTAGCACAGGACTATGCTTTGGAAACTGCTAGGGAGGAAGGGAAATTTTTTGCCTTCCTAGATATGGTCCACCAAGGTCTTCTGACTTCTGAGGTTGCCAGCCAGCAGTTAGGTATAACTGTCGCTGAGTTTGAAGAACTATTGAAAGAGCATCACAAATAAGAACTAAGAAAATACAGAAAAACCAGCAAGGATAAGGTTCGCAAGCCATGGTTGGAGTTTTTCGGTAATAAACCCTTTACCCAACAACCCGAGCGAGCTATCAGCCAGGCAGACCAACTGCTAGACTACAAGAGCTGGTCCGAGGAGGACAGGAAAATGTTTAGTGAACAACGCAGACGCGAAGAACAAGCATTATTGGCTCATGATTATGCCTTGGAAACTGCTAGGGTGGAAGGGATTGAAGAGGGATTAAAAGTAGGTTTAGTAAATCTAGTACGTCAAGGTCTTCTAACACCTGAGGTTGCAAGTCAGCAGCTGGGAATGAGCGTCTTTGAATTTGAGACACTGTTATAAAACCATCATGATAATGCATTTTTGGAACTAAAAAAATACAGAGAAACCAGCAAAGACGAGGTTCGCAAACCGTAATTGGAATTTTTTGTAAATCAGTAAGTCAATGACAGATTTTTTCCGTGATAAAGGGAAGAATCTGTTTTTTTTATTTACTAGATGTTCGCTCTAAAACCTAAGATAGCTTACCCTTTTACTCATGCTTTTTTGCTTTCTTTGAAGTATAACCTGATTAAATTCCTATTTTTCCCTATCATTGTCCCTGTTTTTTCTGGAGTTTTGGGGCTATAATAGTCCTATCAAATCAAAGAATGGAGGAAGGCAATGGATAATATTATCTTTTTTATCAGTGTTTTTCTTGCTGGAATTCTCTCCTTCTTTTCTCCTTGTATCTTACCCTTGTTACCGGTTTATGCAGGGGTCTTGTTGGATGATAAAGATGGTGCCCAGGCTTCTAGTGGCAAATTTTCAATCTCACTTGTTAGTTTATTGCGAACTCTAGCTTTTATAATAGGGATTTCCTTTGTTTTTATCTTACTAGGCTATGGAGCTGGTTTTTTAGGAGACCTTTTGTATACCTCTTGGTTTCAGTATGTGATGGGTGCGGTTATCATTCTATTGGGATTGCACCAGATGGAAGTCTTACATTTGAAGGGACTCTACAAGGAAAGAAGGCTACAATTAAAGGGACAAGGGCAAAAGGGTAACGGCTATAGTCAGGCATTTTTACTGGGGTTAACCTTTAGTTTTGCTTGGACGCCATGTGTGGGGCCAGTTCTGGGGTCTGTTTTGGCCTTAGCGGCTTCAGGTGGCTCAGATGCTTGGCAGGGAGCTGGTCTCATGTTGGTTTACACGCTAGGTTTGGCGCTACCATTTTTGGTTTTAGCTCTCGCCTCCAGCTATGTTTTGAAACATTTCCGAAAACTGCATCCTTACCTCAGAATCCTCAAAAAAGTGGGTGGTTTACTCATTATCGTGATGGGAATCTTGGTGCTTTTGGGGAATGCTTCCATTTTGACTACATTATTTGAATAGAGAGGAAAAAGAAATGAAAAAATGGCAAACATGTCTCCTTGGAGTAGGCTCAATCTGTTGTTTAGCAGCCTGTTCGACTAAAAATATGTCAGACGAATCTACTATGAAGGAGCAAACAAAAACAGAACAAGTTAGTGCGCAAACTGCGACTAAAGGTCAGGCGGTTGCTGATTTCGAACTGACGGGAGTAGATGGCAAGACATACCGCTTGTCTGATTACAAGGGCAAGAAAGTCTATCTCAAATTCTGGGCTTCTTGGTGTTCCATCTGTCTAGCCAGTCTTCCAGATACCGATGAAATCGCTAAAGAAGCTGGAGATGACTATGTGGTCTTGACAGTGGTCTCTCCTGGACACAAAGGTGAACAAGCAGAAGCAGACTTTAAGAACTGGTACAAGGGCTTGGATTATAAAAATTTCCCAGTTCTAATTGACCCATCAGGAAAACTTTTGGAAAGTTATGGCGTTCGTTCTTACCCAACTCAAGCCTTTATAGACAAGGAAGGCAAGCTGGTCAAAACGCAACCAGGTTTTATGGATAAGGATATGATTTTAAAAACATTGAAAGAAATGGGGTAGAGAAAGGCCATGAATGATAAAGTAAAATTGTTTGTTTTGGCAGGAATCTTTTTCCTAGCCATAACCGGTTTCTATTTTCTATTGATGCGAAATGCAGGGCAGACAGATAGCTCGCAAATTGAGAAGGCATCAGTTAGCCAAGGAGGAAAAACAGTGAAAAAAACAGAAATTAGTAAAGATGCAGACTTGCACGAAATTTATCTAGCTGGGGGATGTTTCTGGGGAGTTGAGGAATACTTCTCACGCGTTCCCGGTGTGACAGATGCCGTATCAGGTTATGCAAATGGTAGAGGGGAAACAACTAAGTACGAATTGATCAACCAAACAGGGCATGCAGAAACTGTCCATGTCACCTATGATGCTAATCAAATTTCCCTCAAGGAAATTCTGCTTCATTATTTCCGCATTATTAATCCAACTAGCAAAAATAAACAAGGAAATGATGTGGGAACCCAGTACCGTACTGGTGTTTATTACACAGATGACAAGGATTTAGAGGTGATTAACCAAGTCTTTGATGAGGTGGCTAAGAAATACGACCAACCTCTAGCAGTTGAAAAGGAAACCTTGAAGAATTTTGTCGTGGCAGAGGATTACCACCAAGATTATCTAAAGAAAAATCCAAATGGCTACTGCCATATCAATGTCAATCAGGCAGCCTATCCCGTCATTGATGCTAGCAAATATCCCAAACCAAGTGATGAGGAATTGAAAAAGACCTTGTCACCTGAGGAGTATGCAGTTACCCAGAAAAATCAAACAGAACGGGCTTTCTCAAATCGATACTGGGATAAATTTGAATCTGGTATCTATGTGGACGTGGCAACTGGTGAACCCCTCTTTTCATCAAAGGACAAGTTTGAGTCTGGTTGTGGCTGGCCTAGTTTTACCCAACCCATCAGTCCAGATGTTGCGACTTATAAGGAAGATAAGTCCTACAATATGACACGCATGGAAGTGCGGAGCCGAGTTGGAGATTCTCACCTTGGTCATGTCTTTACGGATGGACCACAGGACAAGGGGGGCTTGCGCTACTGTATTAATAGTCTCTCTATCCGCTTTATTCCCAAAGACCAAATGGAAGAAAAAGGCTATGCTTATTTACTAGATTATGTCGATTAAGAGGGCTTTCCTAAGCAGTTAGAGGAGAATTTTGCTATACTGATACTAGTAAGTGACAAAGGAGAGAAGCATGACCTATACAATCTTAATCGTAGAAGATGAATATCTGGTAAGACAAGGATTGACCAAGCTGGTCAATGTAGCAGTCTACGATATGGAAATCATCGGTCAAGCTGAAAATGGAAGGCAGGCTTGGGAATTGATACAAAAGCAGGTGCCAGATATTATTTTAACCGATATCAACATGCCTCAGCTAAATGGCATCCAGTTGGCCAGTCTGGTCCGAGAAACCTATCCTCAGGTGCATTTGGTCTTTTTAACAGGCTACGATGATTTTGATTATGCCTTGTCTGCTGTCAAACTAGGTGTGGATGATTACCTACTCAAGCCCTTTTCTCGTCAGGATATCGAGGAAATGCTGGGGAAAATCAAGCAAAAGTTGGATAAGGAAGAGAAAGAAGAGCAGTTACAAGATTTATTGACTGATAAGTTTGAGGGAAATATGGCCCAGAAAATCCAGTCCCATCTGGCTGATAGCCAATTTAGTTTGAAGAGTTTGGCCAGTGACTTGGGTTTTAGCCCGACTTATCTGAGTTCTTTGATTAAGAAAGAGTTAGGCCTGCCTTTTCAGGATTATCTGGTGAGAGAACGTGTCAAACAAGCCAAGCTTTTGCTTTTAACTACCGATCTGAAGATTTACGAGATCGCAGAGAAGGTTGGCTTTGAAGATATGAACTATTTTACCCAACGTTTTAAACAGATTGCAGGTGTGACACCTCGCCAGTTTAAGAAGGGGGAAGATCGATGAAACGTTCTTCTCTCCTAGTCAGAATGGTTATTTCCATCTTTCTGGTCTTTCTCATTCTCCTAGCTCTGGTTGGGACTTTCTACTATCAATCTAGTTCTTCAGCCATTGAGGCTACTATTGAGGGCAATAGCCAAACGACTATCAGTCAGACTAGCCACTTTATCCAGTCTTATATCAAAAAATTAGAAACCACCTCGACCAGTTTGACCCAGCAGGCAGATGTCCTAACCTATGCTGAGAATCCCAGTCAAGAAAAGGTCAAGGGAATTCGAGATTTGTTTTTGACCATTTTAAAGTCAGACCAGGACTTGAAAGCTGTTGTGCTGGTAACCAAATCTGGTCAGGTCATTTCTACGGATGATAGTGTGCAGATGAAAACTTCCTCAGATATGATGACTGAGGATTGGTACCAAAAGGCTATTCATCAGGGAGCTAAACCAGTTTTAACTCCAGCTCGTAAATCAGATAGCCAGTGGGTCATTTCTGTCACTCAAGAACTTCTTGATGCAAAGGGAGCCAATCTAGGTGTACTTCGTTTGGATATTTCCTATGAAACTCTGGAAGCCTATCTCAACCAACTCCAGTTGGGTCAGCAGGGCTTTGCTTTTATCATCAATGAAAACCATGAATTTGTTTATCATCCTCAACATACAGTTTATAGTTCGTCTAGCGAAATGGAGGCCATGAAACCCTATATTAAGACAGGGCAGGGTTACACTCCAGACCACCAATCCTATGTCAGTCAAGAAAAGATTGCTGGAACTGATTGGACGGTGCTTGGCGTGTCTTCGTTGGAGAAGTTAGACCAGGTTCGGAGTCAACTCATGTGGACCTTGCTTGGAGCCAGTTTCACATCTCTTCTTGCTTGTCTCTGCTTGGTGTGGTTTAGTCTTAAACGCTGGATTGCCCCTTTGAAGGATTTGAGAGAAACTATGCTGGAAATTGCTTCTGGTAATCAGAATCTTCGTGCCAAAGAAGCGGGTGCTTATGAATTGAGAGAGGTGACTCGCCAGTTCAATGCCATGTTGGATCAGGTTGATCAGCTGATGGTAGATATTCGCAGGCAGGAAGAAACGACCCGTCAGTACCAACTTCAAGCTCTATCAAGCCAGATTAACCCCCATTTCCTCTATAACACCTTGGACACCATCATCTGGATGGCTGAATTTCAAGATAGTCAGAGAGTGGTGCAAGTGACCAAGTCCTTGGCGACTTATTTCCGCTTGGCGCTCAATCAAGGCAAGGATTTGATTTCTCTTTCTGATGAAATCAATCATGTCCGCCAGTACCTCTTTATCCAAAAGCAACGCTATGGGGATAAGTTGAACTATGAGATTAATGAAGATTCTACTTTTGATAAGCTAGTCTTGCCCAAGTTGGTGTTACAACCCTTGGTAGAAAATGCTCTTTACCATGGCATCAAGGAGAAGGAAGGTCAAGGACATATTAGAGTTTCTGTTCAGAAACAGGATTCAGGAATGGTCATCCGTATTGAGGATGATGGAGTTGGTTTCCAAGATGCTAGCGATAGTAGTCAAAGTCAACTCAAACGTGGGGGAGTTGGTCTTCAAAATGTTGATCAACGGCTCAAACTTCATTTTGGAGAACATTACCAAATGAAGATTGATTCTATTCCCTCAAAAGGGACGACAGTTAAAATATACATAAATAGAATAGAAACTAGCTAACTCCCAGTTCATTCTGGGAGTTTTATGCGTAATTAGGCAAGCTTTCTAGGTTGTCTATCTTGCTAAAACGTAGAAAAAACGATATGATAGATAATGACAAAAGAGGTATCAAGTATGAAGGAAAAAGACATTCAAAGAGAAACAAGCCAGATTGTAAAAGATGTATTAGAAAAGGCCAATTTGAAGCAAGGATCTATCTTTGTTTTGGGCCTTTCTTCTAGTGAAGTCATAGGTGGTCAGATTGGCAAGGAATCTAGCCAAGAAATTGGCGAAATTATTGTGAAGACCACCCTAGATATCCTAGAGGGAAAAGGAATTCATCTAGCTGTTCAAGGATGTGAACATGTCAATCGGGCTCTCGTTGTTGAACATCAGGTGGCAGAGCAGTTTGGCCTGGAAATCGTCAGTGTCCTTCCAACTCTCAATGCAGGAGGTTCAGGTCAGTTGGCAGCCTTCAAGTTTATGCAAGATCCAGTTGAGGTTGAATTTATCAAGGCTCATGCTGGATTGGATATCGGAGACACTGCAATTGGTATGCATGTCAAGCATGTTCAGGTTCCGATTCGCCCTCTTTTGAGAGAAATTGGGCATGCCCATGTAACGGCTCTTGCTAGCCGTCCAAAATTAATTGGAGGTGCGCGTGCGCAGTATCCACAAGATTCTATCAGAAAGTCGTGAGAATGAGAAAAACAAAACAACAACTAGAAAAAATCACCAAATATTCGATTCGTAAGCTAACTGTTGGGGTAGGTCCTGTAGCCATCGGGGCCTTCCTTTTTGGTGCTAGTACTCTTTCAGTAGATAAGGTTCAAGCCAATGAAGTTGGCGGTGCTCATAGTGTTCATTACCGTTATTTGGCGGAGCAGGAATTGACCGAGTCTGAAAAAGCCCTGATTCATCATGAGGTTCCTACAGAATTTCAAGATGATGATATTCTTTATGTAGTTTATCGCAAGAAGGCGACTACCAGTCAACAACTTCCTTACACAGGAAGCAAGGAAGTCGCTCTAGCAGGTCTTGGCTTGGCAACAGCTTCTCTAGCAGTCTTTTTGGTGTCTAAAAAAGGTCGTAGAGAAGTTCTAGGTGTTCTATTGATTGGTTCTTTAGGAGCCAGTACCTTTGTACCTTATGGGACATTCGCATTTGAAAATAAAGAATTGCTTTCTTATAACCAAACTATTTCAGCCTCTACACATGAAGGCTTGGCTGAAGGGATTATCCACATTGATGGCTATGAATACATTGGCTACTTCAAGGAAGCAGAACTCCATCCATTAAGACCAGATTCAGCAGAACAGCCTCAGTTTCCAGTAGAAAAGCAAAATGCAAATGAAATCGAGAAAACAGAAGTCGTTCAAGAAAGACCTGCTGTTGCTCCAGAAACTATCGTTGAGAATCCAGTAGTAGAGACTCCAGTTGCTCCTGCTATTGAAGAAAAACCAGTTTCTGAGAAGCCTCAGACAATACAGGAAGAGAGCTTGGTGGAGATTCCTTTTGAAACAATCACAAGCCCAGATGCGAATCTAGCAGAAGGACAGACTCATATCGTCACAGCTGGAGTAAAGGGTCAGCGTCGCCTTGTAAGCAAAGTTTCAATGGTCAACGGTCAAGAAGTTAGAGAAGTCATCGAAGACCAAGTAGTCCAAAATCCTGTGTCGCAAGTCATTGCAGTCGGAACGAAGAAAGAGGTGCAACCTGCTCCAACTCCAGTACCACAAGCTGAACCAACTCACCAAGTAGCTAAAGGGACGCAAGAGGAAGGTAAAACTGGCCAAGCCTTAACACAACCAACTTTACCAGATGCTCCAGTTGAAGTAAAAGGAACTCAAGAAGAAGGTAAAGAAGGCCAAGCTCTAACACAGCCAGAACTACCAGAGTATCATGAAGCCAAAGGTGTTCAAGAAGTAAAAGAAGGCGAGAAGCAAGGCCAAGCTTTAGTACAGCCAGAACTTCCTGAATATAAAGAACCAGTTTCAACAAAGGGAACTCAAGAACCCGGTCAAGAAGGTCAAGCACCAGTACAAGAAGTAAACCCAGAATATAAAGTAACAACAGGTACAGTTGAGAAGTCTACTGAAAGTGAATTAGATTTCACAACAGAAGTTGTTCCAGACGATACAAAATATGTAGATGAAGAAGTTGTTGAACGCGAAGGTTCTAAAGGAGTTCAAGTTACCAAAACAACTTACGAAACAGTTGAAGGTGAAGAAACAGATAAAGTCCTTTCTACAACTACAGAAGTGAAAACTCCTGCTGTTCCTAAAGTCGTTAAAAAAGGGACGAAACCACTTGAAGGAACAACAGTTGAAATAAGAGAAGAAGTCATTCCTTTTGAAACCAAAGAACAAGAAGATGACACTTTAAAACGAGGAACAAGACAAGTAGCTCAAAAAGGTGTAGAAGGTAAGAAACAAATTACTGAAACCTATAAAACGATTCGTGGAGAAAAAACAAATGAAGCTCCAACAGTAGAAGAAACAGTTCTCCAAGCACCTCAAGATGAAATTATCAAAAAAGGTACAAAAGGTTTAGAAAAACCAACCTTAGAATGGGCTAACACAGATAAAGATGTCTTGAAGAAGAGCGCTACAGCTAGTTATACATTGAATAAACCAGCTGGAGTAGAAATCAAATCGATTAAAGTAGCTCTGAAAGATAAGACTGGACAAGTTGTTAAAGAAGTGACAGTAGAAGAAAATAAATTACAAGCTACTTTAGACAACTTGAAATATTATCAAGGCTATACATTATCCACAACGATGGTTTATGATCGTGGAGAAGGCGAAGAAACTGAAACATTAGAAGATAAAGAAATTCAGTTAGACCTTAAAAAAGTTGAAATCAAAAACATCAAAGAAACAAGCTTGATGAGTGTGGACGCTGACGGTAACGAAACGGATACTAGTTTGCTTACGGAAAAACCAGCTGATCTTGCTCCGCTTTATCTACGAGTGACCACTCATGACAACAAAGTTACAAGACTGGCCGTTGACAAGATTGAAGAAGTAGAAAAAGACGGAAAAACCTTATACAAAGTCACTGCCAAAGCACCAGATTTGATTCAACGGAATGCTGATAACACACTTAGCGAAGAGTATGTTCATTACTTTGAAAAACAAAAATTAAAAGAAGGTAATGTTTACTACAACTTCAACGAGCTTGTAAAAGATATGCAAGCTAATCCAACAGGTGAGTTTAAACTTGGTGCAGATTTGAATGCAGCAAATGTACCAACTCCGAATAAACAATATGTACCTGGTAAATTTAGCGGAACTTTAACAAGTGTTGACGGTAAACAATATACCATTCATAATATGGCTCGTCAGTTATTCGATAACGTTGAAGGCGGTACAGTTAAAAACATTAACTTAGGTAATGTTAATATTAATATGCCTTGGATTGAAAATATTTCCGCACTATCAAGAGTAATTAAAAATGCCACAGTTGAAAATGTTAAGGTAACTGGTAGTATCCTTGGTAAAGATGGTATTGCTGGTATCGTAAATAAAGGAGATACTGGTGGACTTCTTAAAAATGTTGCTTTCATCGGTAAACTAACAGGTGTCGGTAATAAAGGTTGGGATCTTGGTGGTATCGCCGGAGAACTTTGGCGTGGTAATATTAAACATGCATACGTAGATGCTGATATTGTTGCAGATAGAGCACGTGTTGGTGGACTTGTCGCTAGAACCGATAACGGTTCTGATCCTAATGGTATTGATAAATACGCTTCTGTTCGTAACGCTGTTACTAAAGGAACTATTGATGTGAAGAACCCTGTTGAGGTAGGTGGTTTCATTAGTAAAAACTGGACATGGGGGCGTGTTGCTGACACAGTTTCAATGATGAAAGTCAAAAACGGTGAAGAATTCTACGGTTCTAGAGATTTAGAAGCAGAAGGTGGATATTACACAAAAAACTGGATTGAAAGAAACTACGTTGTTAAAGATGTGAGTGAAGGTTCTCACTCATTTAACGGTTCTCGTAGTAATCGAATCCAAGAAATCAGCCTAGAAGATGCAAATAAAAAAATAGAATCATTCGGAATTACAGCTGATAAGTTTGAAATTAAACCTCTTGTTGAAGATGCACTTAATAACGTAAAACCAAAAACAGATACTTATAAAGATACTCAAGATTATGACGCATCTCGCGAACTTGCTTATCGTAACATCGAAAAACTTCAACCATTCTACAATAAAGAATGGATTGTCAACCAAGGGAACAAGATTCCTGCAGATTCTAAATTACTAACTACTGAAGTTTTATCTGTTACAGGTATGAAAGATGGACAATTTGTGACCGACTTATCAGATGCTGATCATATTATGATTCATTACGCTGATAAGACGAAAGAAATTAAAGATATTACACAAAAAGAATCTAAGGTTCAACAAGTTCGTGAATATAGTATTGAAGGATTAGGTGATATTGTCTATACACCAAATATGGTTGTTAAAGATAGGACACAATTGATCAGCGATATCAAAGCTAAATTAGCTTCTGTTGAACTTGATTCAGATGAAGTTCGTAAGATTAATAACAATCCTAAGATGTTATACATGGAAGAAAGCTTTAAAGAAGTTAAAGATAATCTTGATGCTTTAGTTAAAGCTTTAGTTGAAAATGAAGACCATCAATTAAATACGGACGAAGCAGCTAAACGTGCATTGATTAAAAAAGTTGAAGATAACAAAGCTAAAATCATGTTAGCTCTGGCTTACTTAAACCAATACTATGGAATTAAATTTGACGGATTAAATATCAAAAATATGATGACCTTCAAACCTGATTTCTACGGTAAGAACGTTAACGTACTTGATAGATTAATCAGCTTCGCTTCAAATGGTAACAACCTAAAAGGTGATCAATCACATGATGCATTTAACAGAGCTCTTGCAAGTGCTACTGGTAAAGCTAACTTACACGAATTCCTGAAGTACAACATGGAATTATTCACTAGTGAAACAGATATGAATACTTGGTTCAAGAATAACATTGCAGATAACGCTTATGTTGTTGAGAAACAATCATCAAATCCAGATTTCGCTAATAAGAAACATAAATTATATGAAGTAATTAATAATGGACATCACGGACGTTATATTCTACCACTTCTGAACCTGAAGAAAGCGCATATGATCTTAATTACAACCTATAATACCATTGCGTTTAGTTCATTTGAGAAATACGGTAAGAATACGGCAGAAGAACGTGAAGCATTCAAGAAGCAAGTTGATTTACGTGCGCAAGAACAAATCAATTATTTAGACTTCTGGTCAAGACTTGCTGCTGATAATGTACGAAATAATCTTCTTAAGAGTGAGAATATGGTACCATCTGCCATTTGGGATAACCATGATGTACCAGGTTTGGGATGGGTTGACCGTATGGGACATACGAAGAAAGGCGATTTTGCTCCAATTCGTGAATTCTATGGTCCGACTGATAAGTGGCATGGATATAATGGAATGGGTGCATACGCTTATATCTTCCAAAATCCACAACCACAAGAGGCTGTATATTACATTATCTCTAGCATGATTAGTGATTTTGGTACATCTGCATTCACTCACGAAACAACTCACATCAATGACCGTATGGCCTACTTAGGAACATGGCGTCACCGTGAAGGAACAGATGTTGAAGCCTTTGCTCAAGGTATGTTACAATCACCATCAGTTTCAAATCCAAATGGTGAATATGGTGCCTTAGGATTAAACATGGCCTACGAACGTCAAAATGATGGAAATCAAATTTACAACTATAATCCGAATGTGTTAAACAGTCGTGAGAAAATCGATCACTACATGAAGAATTACAATGAATCCATGATGATGCTTGATTACTTAGAAGCTGAGTCTGTTATCAAGAAAAATACTGGAACAAATGATAAGTGGTTCAAGAAGATCGATAAGAAATATCGTGAAAAAGCGGATCGCAATGGCTTAGTTGGTGAACCACATCAATGGGATTTAGTTCGTGATTTGAATGATGACGAAAAGAATACGAAGCTGACAAGTATTGATCAACTGGTTGATGGAAACTTTGCAACGAAACATGGATTACCAGGAAATGGTCATTACCGTACTGAAGGATTTGATTCTGCTTATACTGTAGTAAATATGATGACAGGTATTTATGGTGGTAATACAAGTAAGAGTGCGGTTGGTTCAATCTCATTCAAACATAATACCTTCCGTATGTGGGGATACTTCGGTTATCTAGACGGATTCTTAGGTTATGCATCAAACAAATACAAACAAGAATCTAAAGCTGCTGGTAATGTAGGTCTTGGTGATGACTTTATTATTAATAAAGTTTCTAACGGCAAATTCCAAAGTTTAGAAGCATGGAAGAAAGCATGGTATCATGAAGTACACGAAAAAGCCCAAAGAGGTTTTGTTGAAATTGAAATCGATGGTCAAAAGATTTCAACTTACGCACAACTTCAGACCTTATTTGATGCAGCGGTCGAAAAAGACCTTCAAGGTAATGATTTCAAGAATACTGTAGATCTTAAATGGAAGGTTTACAAACAACTCTTGCAGAAATCAGATGGATTTGCTGGTGATTTATTCACTAAAGCATAATCAATAGTAAGAAAATAATAAAAAGGTAGATCAGCTTTGTCTGGATCTGCCTTTTTGTGCTATACTTAAGGTATGCATAGAAAAACAGTGATTGATTTTAGGGCTTTGGGGGAGAGATACACCTTTACCCAGCCGATTAAAGAGTTAAAAACGAGGGATTTAGCAGAAGTGGCAGATTTGCTGGCACAAGTGGAAAGTTACCAAGAGCAAGGCTATTATGTAGTGGGCTATGTCAGTTACGAGGCTGCACCTGCTTTTGAGGAGAAATTAGCAGTTCATAAAGCGCCTTTACTGGCAGAGTACCTGCTATATTTTACAGTTCATGATAGGGTAGAAACATCCCCTATTCCTCTGATTTATGATGAAGTTGATTTGCCTTCTGATTGGCAGGAAGTAACATCTGCAGCAGACTATGAAAAGGCGATTGCTCAGATTCACCATCATTTGCGGCAGGGAGACACCTACCAGGTCAACTACACCGTCCAACTCAAGCAAGACTTAAGTGCCAATCCTTTTGCCATCTACAATCGTATGGTGGTAGAGCAGGAGGCGGGTTACAATGCTTATGTTGAACATGACGAGATGGCAGTGATTTCCATGAGCCCAGAGCTCTTTTTTGAGCAAAATGACCGTGAGTTGACAACGCGACCAATGAAGGGAACGACTCAGCGTGGAGTGACTGACCAAGAAGACTTGGAGCAGGCCAGTTGGTTGGAACAGGATCCCAAAAATCGCTCTGAAAATATGATGATTGTGGACCTCTTGCGCAACGATATGAACCGTATTTCTGAAGTGGGAAGTGAACATGTGGAGCGTTTGTGTCAAGTGGAGCAGTATTCGACTGTTTGGCAGATGACTTCGACTATCAAGAGTCGGTTGAGAGCAGATGTTGACCTTGTTGAAACCTTTCGCTCTCTCTTTCCTTGCGGTTCCATAACGGGAGCACCGAAAATTGCGACTATGGAGATTATCAAGGACTTGGAGCCACAACCGCGCGGAGTCTATTGTGGAACCATTGGTCTCTTGCTTCCAAATGGGCGACGAATTTTCAATGTAGCCATTCGGACCATTCAACTGCATCAAGGGAATGCCATCTATGGAGTAGGCGGAGGCATTACATGGGATAGCACATGGGAATCTGAATACCGCGAGGTTCATCAAAAGGCAGCTGTTCTCTATCGTAAACAAGCTCGTTTCAAACTGATTACTACTGGAAAAATCAGCCAAAAGTGCTTGCTGTTTGAGAATCAACATATAGAAAGGCTGAGAAAATCTAGTCGGTATTTTGCCTTTCCATTTGATTCAGAAAACTTGAAACAAAAGATAGAGGAAGAGTGTCAGGCTTGTGATGCTAATCAAGATTACCGCTTGCGAATTTCTCTCAGTAAGTCTGGAGAGATAGAACTTAGTCGACAAATCTTAACACCTCTTAGTCTACATTTTTGTCAGGCCAAACTTTGTCTTCAGGAAGCCAATTTGCAACAAGCCTTTACCTATTTTAAAACGACTTACAGACCGCATTTGAATCTAGGGGAACAAGAGATTATTTACCACAATAAGTCTGGAGAACTACTTGAAACCTCTATTGGAAATCTGGTCTTAAAAATTAATGGTAAACTTTACACACCGCCAGTCCGACTTGGAATATTGCCAGGAATTTACCGTCAGCATTTGCTGGAAACAGGACAGGTAGAAGAGAAAGTTTTGACCTTAAAAGACTTAGCCCAAGCAGAAGCTATTTACGGCTGTAATGCAGTGAGAGGCTTGTATGAATTGAGCCTAGAGGAGAACTAGGTGAAACTGATATTTTTACACGGGCTAGGGCAGTCAGCAGAGAGTTGGAAAGAAGTTCGGAATCTACTGACAGATTATCCTTCTGAGGCTATTGAGTTATTTCCTTCTGGAGTTAGCAACTATCAACAAGCTAAAGAGCGAGTTTATCAGCATCTAGCTCAAGAGACAGAACCTTTTGTTTTGGTTGGATTGTCCTTAGGTGCTGCTCTGGCACTAGAACTTTCCAGTTACGATTTACCAAATCTTCAGGCCTTGGTTTTGTCAGGCTGTCCATTGAAACTAGCGGGGAATATCCTTTTTTACATTCAGTTGCTGATTTTTAAACTACTTCCCAAAAGGGTATTTGAAAAACAGGGGGCAGACAAGGCTCTTATGGTCGGAGTTTCTGAGGAGTTGAAGACACTTGATTTAACGGATATATCAAGAACTTGTCCTTATCCAACCTTACTAATTTGTGGCAGCAAAGATAAACCGAATCTTAGTTCTATGAGAAGTCTTCATAAACTAATATCAGAATCTCAATTTCATATTATACCAGATGGTCCTCATGTTTTGAATAAGGAAAAACCAAAAGAGTTTGCTGAACAGATTAAACCTTTCCTTGAATTGCTGAAATAAGTTTGATAAAATAATAGTGAAATCGATAACATCGTTATAGGAGAAAGAGATGAATAAACGTCTATTTTTAAAAATGAGTCTGGCTACCTTGCCAGTTTTAGCCTTGTTTTCACAACCTGTGTTAGCAGAAGAAAACATTCATTTTTCTAGTTGTAAAGAAGCTTGGGCGAATGGCTATTCGGATATTCACGAGGGAGAACCTGGTTATTCTGCCAAGTTAGACCGTGATCATGATGGTGTGGCTTGCGAATTGAAAAATGCTCCTAAGGGTGCTTTTAAAGCAAAACAAGCGGCTACAACTCAAACCGATACAACTTCATCCACAGCAAGTGGTTGGGTTAAGCAGGACGGCGCTTGGTATTATTTTGACGGAAATGGAAATTCAGTGAAAAATGCTTGGCAGGGAAGCTATTACCTGAAAGCTGATGGTCAAATGGCACAGAGCGAATGGATTTATGACTCTTCTTATCAAGCTTGGTATTATTTGAAATCAGATGGTTCTTATGCAAAAAATGCATGGCAAGGAGCTTATTACCTTAAATCAAACGGTAAAATGGCACAAGGTGAGTGGGTTTATGACTCTTCTTATCAAGCCTGGTATTACTTGAAATCAGATGGTTCTTATGCTCGCAATGCATGGCAAGGAAACTACTATTTGAAATCAGATGGTAAAATGGCTAAAAATGAGCGAGTTGATGGAGGCCGCTACTATGTAGATGCTTCAGGTCTATGGAAACCATAAGTAAGGATAAAATCTAGAAAGTTAATGCAAACCTTTGCATAAATGAGTGAATTTTGTTATACTAGTACTGTAAGCATTTTCAATTAATTCATAATTAAAAAGGAGAATATGATGAGTCAAAAGATTATTGGGATTGACCTTGGTGGAACTTCTATCAAATTTGCAATTTTAACTCAAGAGGGAGAAATCCAAGAAAAATGGTCTATCAAGACAAATATTTTGGATGAGGGAAGTCATATCGTTGATGATATGATTGAGTCTATTCAACATCGTTTGGACTTGCTTGGATTGGTAGCAGCGGACTTCCAAGGAATTGGGATGGGATCACCAGGTGTGGTTGACCGTGAAAAAGGGACTGTTATCGGTGCCTACAACCTCAACTGGAAAACTCTTCAACCAATTAAAGAAAAAATTGAAAAAGCCTTGGGCATTCCATTCTTCATCGATAATGATGCTAACGTAGCAGCTCTTGGTGAACGTTGGATGGGTGCTGGTGATAACCAACCAGATGTTGTCTTTATGACACTTGGTACAGGTGTTGGTGGTGGTATCGTCGCAGAAGGAAAATTGCTTCACGGTGTTGCTGGTGCAGCAGGTGAGCTTGGCCACATCACTGTTGACTTTGACCAACCAATCGCATGTACTTGCGGTAAGAAAGGCTGCCTTGAGACAGTCGCTTCTGCAACAGGGATTGTCAACTTGACTCGTCGCTATGCCGATGAATACGAAGGCGATGCAGCCTTGAAACGCTTGATTGATAATGGAGAAGAAGTAACTGCTAAGACAGTCTTTGACCTTGCAAAAGAAGGAGACGACCTTGCTTTGATCGTTTACCGTAACTTCTCACGTTACTTGGGAATCGCTTGTGCTAACATCGGATCAATCCTAAACCCATCAACCATCGTCATCGGTGGTGGGGTGTCAGCTGCAGGAGAATTCCTTCTACAAGGTGTTCAAAAAGTTTACGACGAAAATACCTTCCCACAAGTACGCACAACAACTAAATTGGCTCTTGCAACTCTAGGAAATGACGCTGGAGTTATCGGAGCAGCATCACTTGTATTGCAATAAGATAAAAAAGGAGAAAATTGCTTTCCAGAAGCGAGTGATTTTCCTCCTTTCTTTTTTTATGCTATACTAGTTAGGACAATAAATGAGGTGAGAGTAAATGACAAAAGCAGATACGATTTTTAAAGAAAATATTGAACGAATCCTCAAAGACGGTGTCTTTTCTGAGCAGGCCCGTCCCAAGTACAAGGATGGGACAGTTGCCAACTCCAAATACGTAACGGGTGCCTTTGCAGAGTATGACTTGGCAAAAGGGGAATTTCCTATCACAACCTTGCGTCCCATTGCCATCAAATCCGCCATCAAAGAAGTTCTCTGGATCTACCAAGACCAGTCCAATAGCCTAGAAGTGCTAAATAGCAAGTACAATGTTCACTACTGGAATGACTGGGAAGTGGGTGATACAGGAACCATTGGTGAGCGCTACGGGGCGGTCGTTAAGAAACACGATATCATCAATAAGCTTCTCAAACAGTTGGAAGCCAATCCTTGGAATCGCCGGAATATTATTTCTCTCTGGGATTACCAAGCTTTCGAAGAAACCGATGGACTGCTTCCATGTGCCTTTCAGACTATGTTTGATGTCCGCCGTGTAGATGGAGAAATCTATCTGGATGCAACCTTGACTCAGCGTTCGAATGATATGTTGGTAGCCCACCATATTAATGCTATGCAGTATGTGGCTCTTCAAATGATGATTGCCAAACATTTTGGCTGGAAGGTTGGAAAGTTCTTCTACTTTATCAATAATCTCCATATCTATGACAATCAATTTGAACAAGCTCAGGAATTGCTTCGTCGTGAGCCGTCAAATTGCCAACCACGTTTGGTCTTGAATGTTCCAGATGGGACCAATTTCTTTGATATCAAAGCAGAAGATTTTGAGTTGGTGGATTATGATCCTGTTAAGCCGCAGTTGAAGTTTGACCTAGCTATTTAAAAGAATAGAAAAAAGAAGTTGAGACAATAAATCCCAACTTCTTTTATTTCTTAACGTGATACGCGGCGACGAGCTGCTTTTTTACGGTTTTCTTCGATGAAAGCTGCTTTTTGCTCTTCTGGTTCGATCACTTTCTTTTTAAATGCGTATACTGCACCTGCGACGGCAGCGACAGTTCCTGCGACACCTGTTACAAGACCTTTAGCGAATCCTTTAGCCATGAGTCTTCCTCCTTTATATTCTCAATCAGCCAGCCCCTTCAAGAGGTCACATTTTTCTGACTGACTTTTTTGTGTTATAATAATAGTAACGAAAAAATGGGAATTTTTCAAGGAAAAAAGATGAAAACAAAAATAATTGTGATCGTTGGACCGACTGCAGTTGGAAAGACGGCTCTAGCCATTGAAGTGGCCAAGCGTTTTAATGGCGAAGTGGTTAGTGGAGATAGCCAGCAAGTCTATCGAGGACTTGATATTGGGACGGCCAAGGCTAGTCCAGAAGAGCAGTCAGCTGTTCCCCATCATTTAATCGATGTTAGAGAGGTAACCGAGTCTTACTCGGCTTTTGATTTTGTTTCAGAAGCTAAGATGGCTATTGAAGATATTCACAGTCGTGGCAAGCTAGCCATTATCGCTGGTGGGACTGGGCTTTATATCCAGAGCTTACTAGAAGGCTACCATTTAGGTGGAGAGACTCCTCATGAGGAGATTTTGGCCTATCGGGCTGGTTTGGAGCCCTATACAGATGAGGAATTAGCTCATCTTGTGGAGCAAGCTGGCCTTGAGATTCCCCAGTTTAATCGTCGTCGTGCTATGCGTGCCTTAGAAATTGCCCATTTTGGTCAGGATTTGGAAAATCAAGAGACCTTGTATGAACCTTTGATCATCTGCTTGGATGACGAACGCAGTCAGCTTTATGAACGTATCAACCACCGAGTGGATTTGATGTTTGAGGCTGGGCTTTTGGATGAGGCCAAGTGGCTCTTTGCCCATTATCCAGATGTGCAGGCTGCTAAAGGAATTGGCTATAAGGAACTCTTTCCTTATTTCCGTGGAGAGCAGACCTTGGAAGAAGCCAGTGAGAGTCTCAAACAGGCTACTCGTCGTTTTGCCAAGCGTCAGTTGACCTGGTTCCGTAATCGCATGCAGGTCACCTTTTATCAGATTGGAGAAGCTGGTGTACAAGACCGAATTTTAAGCCAGATAGAGGAGTTTTTAGATGATTGAAACGGAGAAAAAAGAGGAGCGAGTTCTGCTGATTGGTGTGGAATTGCAAGGCATGGACAATTTTGATCTCTCTATGGAAGAATTGGCCAGTCTGGCTAAGACAGCTGGGGCAGTCGTTGTAGATAGTTACAGACAAAAACGTGAAAAATATGATTCCAAGACCTTCGTCGGCTCTGGTAAGTTAGAAGAAATTGCGCTCATGGTGGATGCAGAAGAAATTACCACTGTCATCGTCAACAATCGTTTAACTCCACGGCAAAATGTCAATCTAGAGGAAGTTCTGGGTGTTAAGGTCATTGACCGTATGCAGTTGATTCTGGATATCTTTGCCATGCGGGCTCGAAGTCATGAAGGGAAGCTCCAAGTCCACCTAGCCCAGCTCAAATATCTCTTGCCTCGCTTGGTTGGTCAGGGGATTATGCTCAGCCGTCAGGCAGGGGGAATTGGTTCCCGTGGACCTGGTGAAAGCCAGCTGGAGCTGAACCGTCGTAGTGTTCGCAATCAAATCACGGATATCGAGCGTCAGCTCAAGGTGGTTGAGAAAAATCGGGCGACTGTCAGAGAAAAACGTCTGGAGTCTAGCACCTTTAAGATTGGTTTGATTGGTTATACCAATGCTGGGAAATCAACCATCATGAACACCTTGACCAGTAAGACCCAGTATGAGGCAGATGAGCTATTTGCGACTCTAGATGCGACGACTAAGAGTATCCATCTGGGAGGCAATCTCCAAGTAACTTTGACAGATACAGTTGGCTTTATCCAAGATTTGCCGACAGAGTTGGTGTCCAGTTTTAAGTCAACCTTGGAAGAAAGCAAGCATGTAGACCTTCTGGTTCATGTTATCGATGCCAGCAATCCTTACCATGAGGAGCATGAAAAAACAGTTCTGTCCATCATGAAAGACCTGGATATGGAAGATATTCCTCGTCTGACACTTTATAATAAAGCGGATTTGGTGGAGGATTTCACGCCTACCCAAACGCCTTATGCCCTCATTTCTGCCAAGTCTGAGGATAGTCGTGAGAATTTGCAGGCACTATTTTTAGAGAAAATCAAGGATATTTTTGAATCTTTTACCCTGCGCGTGCCTTTTTCAAAATCTTACAAGATTCATGATTTAGAAAGTGTTGCGATTCTGGAAGAACGTGATTATCAGGAAGACGGTGAAGTGATTACAGGCTACATTTCTGAGAAAAACAAATGGAGGTTAGAAGAATTTTATGACTGATATTAAAACTTTGGCTCTAAAGTATGGAGGTTATACAAGCCTAGATAAGGTTTACTTAGATCAACTTCTAGCTGATAAAACAAATCAAGAGCAGTTGGCACTGATCACTCCTCCACCTAGCGTGGTCAATGCTTACTTTGCAGAACTCTACCAGAAAAAAAGTCCTGAAGCAGCGACGGATTATTTTGCAGAAGTCAGTCAGGAACTGAATCTTTACAATACTGAGCCAAGTTTCACTCTAGAAAACAAGCCTTTTATTCGGCTTAATCTGTCTGGCAAGTCTTTTGGTTTTTGCTATGAGAGTGAGGATCTTGGTCGGATTTTTTCTGAAAATGAGGAAGTAATCTCGGATGACTTGCTTTTTGAAATTGCACAAATTTTTCCCCATCAGCTGGTCTTTGAGGAGTCTGGTAAGATTTATATGAAGGCTGTCGGGGACGAGGAAGTTGTTAGCGTGGAAAATATCACAGCTTTGACTGATTTAGAAATCTTAGCAGATGGTCGCAAGCGTCTTAAAGGTTACAGCCAAGAGGATTTACTGCAAGAAGCTGCTTCTTTTTATGGCAAGCGCTATTTCCGATCGGAAAACCGCACAGCCATGTTATATATTGATTAATTAGAAAGTATCGAATGGATATTCAATTTTTAGGAACGGGGGCTGGTCAGCCCTCTAAAGCCCGCAATGTCTCCAGTCTCGCCCTGAAACTTTTGGACGAGATTAACGAAGTCTGGCTCTTTGACTGTGGAGAAGGTACGCAAAATCGCATCCTGGAAACCACAATTAGACCACGTAAGGTCAGCAAAATTTTTATCACTCATCTGCATGGAGACCACATTTTTGGCTTACCAGGTTTCCTTTCTAGTCGAGCCTTTCAGGCCAATGAAGAGCAGACAGATTTGGAAATCTATGGACCGCAAGGAATCAAGTCATTTGTCTTAACTAGTCTTCGTGTGTCAGGTTCTCGTCTGCCCTACCGCATTCATTTCCATGAGTTTGACCAAGATTCCCTTGGGAAAATCCTTGAGACCGATAAATTCATTGTGTATGCAGAGGAGTTGGACCACACTATTTTCTGCGTTGGATATCGTGTCATGCAAAAGGACCTAGAAGGTACCTTGGATGCTGAAAAACTCAAGGCTGCGGGTGTCCCATTTGGCCCACTTTTTGGGAAAATCAAAAACGGTCAGGACGTTGTTTTGGAAGACGGAACTGAAATCAAGGCAGCTGACTATATCTCAGCTCCACGTCCAGGTAAAATTATCACTATTTTAGGAGACACTCGAAAAACGGATGCCAGTGTGCGTCTAGCTGTCAATGCCGATGTCCTTGTCCATGAGTCCACTTATGGCAAGGGTGATGAAAAAATTGCTCGTAACCATGGCCACTCTACTAACATGCAAGCTGCACAAGTAGCGGTAGAAGCAGGAGCCAAACGCCTCTTGCTCAACCACATCAGTGCTCGTTTTCTCTCAAAAGATATCAGCAAGCTCAAGAAAGATGCTGCTAGCATTTTTGAAAATGTCCATGTGGTCAAAGACTTGGAAGAAGTGGAAATCTAAAAGATTGAGAAAGGAACAGTATGTCTACTATTCTCATTACAGGAGCTAGTGGTGGCCTAGCCCAAGAAATGGTTAAACTCTTGCAAAATGACCAACTCATCTTGCTTGGTCGAAATAAGGAAAAATTAGCCCAACTCTACGGAGACCATCCCCATGCAGAATTGATTGAAATCGATATTACCGATGACTCAGCTTTAGAATCTCTGGTAACCGATCTCTATCTCCGCTATGGCAAGATTGATGTCTTGATTAACAATGCAGGTTACGGAATTTTTGAGGAATTTGACCAGATTTCTGACCAAGATATTCATCAGATGTTTGAGGTCAATACCTTTGCCCTAATGAATCTGTCTCGTCGCCTTGCGGCTCGAATGAAGGAAAGTCGAAAAGGCCATATCATCAATATTGTTAGCATGGCAGGTTTGATTGCTACTGGCAAGTCTAGTCTCTACTCAGCCACTAAGTTTGCTGCTATTGGTTTTTCAAATGCTTTGCGCCTCGAACTCATGTCCTACGGTATTTATGTAACGACGGTTAATCCAGGGCCAATCCGTACAGGATTTTTCGACCAAGCCGACCCAGATGGAACCTATCTCAAGTCGGTTGATCGCTTCCTGCTAGAACCAGATACAGTGGCTAAAAAGATTGTCAAGATTATAGGAAAAAACAAACGAGAACTCAATCTACCGATGTTGTTGAACTTAGCCCATAAGTTTTATACTCTCTTTCCCAAGCTAGCTGATAAGTTGGCAGGGGAGACTTTTAATTATAAATAAAAAAAGTTGTTCCTAAAATGGAGCAACTTTTTTGACGATTAGAATAAATCAATACCAGTCTTATTTAATGCATGGCAATGATAGGTGAAGGCATTGATAAAATTAGAGTAATATTGCTGATCAATAAATTTTGCGCTTTGGAGATAGTTAAATAGATTTTTGGCTAGGGGAATAGCCTCAGGTTTATTCCATCTAAATTGATTGTAAACATGTTCAACTTCTAGGAACATGAGTGGAATAGCTAGATAGCCTCGTTCGAAGGTCTGAAGTGATTTAATTTTTTTAATAATCTCATCAGCCTTTTGATAGTATCCCAGTTCAGAGAAATATTTTGCAGAGAAAGTAAGAGCATTTAAGATACGGATGTAGGTGTCGGTATTAGCACTTTCTTTGTACATAAGTAGTAATTGTTTGGTCATATGGTCAATAAGTTCTATCGGGCAATGATTGACAATGACGCGATAAATTTCAAGTTCGATACTATTAAAGACATCAGATTTCATTAAATGATTGATAATGTTTTGAATTCTGGCAACAGTTTCTGGACTCTTTGATATGGTTGGATAATGTCTTAATTTAATAGATTTGAAAATCATATCTGCTTGCAGTGGATTGTCTTTTAGGTAGACATCAAATAATTTTTCGTATTCTTCAATATAAGTGAGGATATCTTCTTCATGGACCACATGCTTGCCAAATTCAATAGCTGGTAATTCTAAACAGTCACCACCTTTATTTGCATAGGCGAGAACAAAATCATTCCATTCAACTCCGATAACAATTAACAGTTTAGCAAAGTTTTCAAGTGAAATTCCTTTGTCTCCTTTTTCAAATTGACTTAGGAACTGCGGCGATACGATATCTGAGGCGGCTTCCTTTAGGCTGAGGCCTCGTGCTTCGCGCAGGTACTTAAATGTAGCTCCAAATGGATATAGGTTTTCCATAAATAGTCTCCTTACATACTTCTAAGACTATTATACAAAAATTTGGAGAAAAAAATGGAGAAAGAAAACTATAGTTACAAAATATTAGAATTCTATGCTATTTTTTGTTTTTATGAACAAGATTGAAACTATAGTTTAAATGACGAAAAATTTAAATATCTATTATGGTATGATAGGGGAAAGAATAGCTAATAAAGACGGCTTGTTATACTAGTATAACAAGGATTGACTTATCACTCAATCCTATTCTATCAGTCATTAAAGGAGAAAATGATATGGGAAAAACTTAAATGCTCGATACTAGAAAAAAATTATATTTACTTTTAAGGTTATAAGACAATTATCAAAAATTTTTAGAAAAATAAAAATATATAAGGAGTTTTGTTATGAAAAACAGAAAAATGTTGGCTTCTTCTTTACTAGCCGGTGCTTTATTATCAGTAGGTTATGTAGCTTCTAAACCGACAGCGGTTCACGCTTTAACAGATATGAGTGTCAAGGATACTCAAAATCCCTTGAAAATCACCTTGATACAGACAGATGGAAGTTATACAGTAGATACACTTTTGGTTGACCTGCAAAGAAGTTCTACAACTACTGATAATACAGCTCTTGATTTTGATCTAGTTAATGAAGATACCGGTGCACTTGCTTCTTCATCCTTTTTTGGTAGATTTAGAGGAAGTAATAGAATAAAAGAGGGAATTAATATACTCTTAGTAAAAGATGGGAACTACCATCTAGATATTTACAGTTCAGGTGATTTTGGAAAACGTTACTTCGGACGTTCAGAAGTTTTTAGAATCTCTAGAGGTGAATATTCTCCGATTAAAAAGGTAGAGACACCAACAGCTACTGAAACTCCAAAACAATCTACTAACTCTAACTCTAACTCAGCTCAGACTGGCTGGTCAGGTTCTTCTTACTACAAAGCTGGTGTGAAAGTAGTTAATCAATGGATTTTTGATGTTCAGTACAATTCTTACTTCTACCTAAATGCGTCAGGTAACTATGTTCAGAATGCTTGGTCAGGCAATTACTACCTCAAATCAGGTGGTTACATGGCTAAGAGTGAGTGGATTTACGATAAAAACTATAGTTCATACTATTATCTAACATCAGAAGGTAGCTATGCCCGTAACACTTGGGTAGGTAGCTATTACCTCAAATCAAATGGTAAAATGGCTAAGAGCGAGTGGGTCTATGATAGCAGCTACCAATCTTATTATTACCTAACTTCTGAGGGTAGCTATGCTCGTAATACATGGATAGGTGACTACTATCTCAAGTCAAATGGTAAGCTGGCAGTCAACGAACGGACCCCAGATGGCTACAAAGTAGATGGCTCAGGTAAGTGGGTTAAATAAATTTTTTTGAACTGGGAGAATAGAGAAAATAATGGAAAAACATGAAAACCAAATGAACGAAGAGATAATCGTAGAAAAAGTCGAAGATACTGAAGAAGTGACCGTAGAAAAAGTCGATGAGACTACGGAAAGAATGGAAGAATCAATTAATGAAGTAGTTACAGAGAAGCCTGATAGAGTAGAAGCACTCAAAAAAGAGGCGTCAATTTTTGTAGATAAAGCTGGAAAACAAATCGAAAATCTAGATATGGATGGTTTGATTGAAAAAATTAAAAAATTATTTGAAACAAAACCTCTACAATCTATCGGAATTAGCCTAGCTATCTTTCTTGTTCTGTTCTTTGGAGTTCGTAAATTAACTAGTGATCCATTAGATGGAACTTATGAAATTTTAACAAAACGTGATCATTTAGTCATGGTGATTAAAGGAAATTCTGGGACCGTCATCTCTGAAGATTCAGACGGAGACAAAGAAAAAAGATTAGTGAAAATTGATAAACAAAAGAAAGTATTGACAATCACAGACGATGAAGGTAGAGAAATAGGGAAAACAAAATATATGTTAAAAGATAAAGAACTCTATCTTCAAGAGCCAAATCAAACCTTTAGCAGAGTAAAATAGACTACACATTAACAGCCTAAGCCAGTACCTTAAAAGCTACTGGCTTAGGAAATTGTATAAAAGGAGAATATGAATGAAATTCAAAAAATTAATAACTTTAGCTAGTTTAGTAGGGCTGATTGTTTTTCTTGCGACTACTGTAGTTGCCTGTACCTCAAAATCTGAAAACACAGAAACCAAAACTGCACAAGTTGAAAAAAACAAAGAAAAAGAAAAAAAAGAAGCGTTAGACAAAGCTAAATCGTATGATAAAAGTCTTAACCTTTCTTACAATGCTATGGAAAAAAAATTGTTGGAAGAAGATTTTTCTGAAGAGGCTGTAAAATACGCACTTTCTAACGTGGATATTGATTGGAAACAAAATGCATTGGAAAAAGCTAAAGAGTATGCTAAAACTCCTCTCGTTTCAAGAACATTTATTTCCCAAAAGTTACGCTACGAAGATGGATTTCATGACGACCAAGTCAACTATGCTATTGATAATGTAGATGTTGATTGGAAAAAAGCTGCAATAGAAAAAGCTAAAGATTACGCTAAAAATAACCATTTATCAAGTTTTAAAACCATGGGTGATTTACAAAGCGAAAATCGATTTACACCTGAAGAGGCAAAATACGCAGTAGAAAATGCTGGTATCGATTGGAAGGAAGTGGCTCTAGAAAGAGCTAAAGAGTATATACAAACTGAGCGAGAACCAGAATTTGCAATTTCCAACACCAGAGATTATCTCCAAGGTGACCAATTTAAGCCTGAAGAGGTAAAGTATGCAATAGACAACTTGAAAAAATAAAAAAGAGGTGGCGACCTCTTTTTTATTATTTCTCTTTCACAATTTCACCATCTACTTTATCAAAGCCTATTGCATTTCCTTTAGAAACTTCGGTAATGAGTAAATCTCCAGAAGAAACGACGCTGGAAGTGTATGCAATATATCCGGCATAGTATTTATCGCGAATTTGTCCACTAGTTAGAGATACGTAAGTAAGGTAAGATGGTTTATTTTCATCGTTAACATATAATTTTATCTCTTCTTTTGTAGTGTTATTCCCTGATCCATCTGTTATCGCCTTAGCTTTAACTTTATCGATTTCAAAACTTCTTTTTGATCTTTCTTCAGCTAATTTTCTAACTTCATTGATGTTTTTGCCTACAACTTCATCCATATGAAGCTCTACGGCTGCACCAACAGTCCCTCCGCCTATTTCGTACCCGTTCAGTTTTCCTCCTTTTGTGATATAGACGTAGTTTATTCTTTCATCTTTTCCAGGTAATGCATCATCATTAGAATCGATCACACTATAGAAAACTCTCTCTTGATTGTCGTTCATTAACTGAACGATACCTTTTCCTTTTGTATCCATAGATGATGAACAAGCTGCTAAACTAGCGCTAGCAAGTAGTGCACCTAATAACAACAATCCATTTCTGTTTTTCATAATAAAACTCCTTATATATTTCTATTTTTCAAAAAAATTTATGATAATTGTCTTATAAGCTTAAAAGTAAATAAGATACTTTTTTAGTGTCTAGCATTCAAGTTTTTCCCATGTCATTTTCTCCTTTGATGGCTGATAGAATAGGACTGTGTGGTAAGTCAATCCTCGTTATACTAGTATAACAAGCTCACTTTTTTATCTATTCTTTCTCCTATCATACCATAATAGATATTTAAATTTTTCAACATTTAAACTATAGTTTAAATGTTTTTTAAAAAATCCAAAAATAGCATAGAATTCTAATATTTTGTAACTATAGTTTTCTTTTCTCTATTTTTTTTCTAAATTTTTGTCTAATAGTTTTAGAAGTATGTAAGGAGATTATTTATGGAAAATCTATACCCATTTGGAGCTACATTTAAGTACCTGCGTGAAGCACGAGGGCTCAGCCTAAAGGAAGCTGCCTCAGATATTGTATCACCACAGTTCCTAAGTCAATTTGAAAAAGGAGACAAAGGAATATCACTTGAAAACTTTGCTAAATTGTTAATTGTCATAGGAGCTTTAGAAAATTTCAAAGCTGATAATATGAAAGAACTAGTAAATTTATATGATGATACAAAATATAAAGAATTACAGTTGAACTATCAGAAAGAAATGCTACAGTTACAAAGGGAACAATATATTGATACAAAGAAAATGCTTCAAGCATTAAGATACAACAATTATGTTCAAACTTTACAATTACAGCAGTTAGACGGAATCCGTAGAAATACAGAAGAAGCAGTTGATTATTTGAGAAATTTACGTGTTCAAGAAAATCATTATCACACACATAATCATTACCATCAAAATAATATTTATTAATTTATATAGGTGAAATTAAAATTAGAAATAATATGAAGAAAATTATAAAAATAATTACCTGTTTGGGTTTGTTTTACAGCTTATTTTCATTAGTGAATTCAGCCCAAGCTGACAGTACTGCCTACAACCAACTATTGCCACAAATTACTGAGAAGTGGGAGAGTAAACATCTATTCGAAAATAATGCTAATAGACTTGGTTACGCTTTGATGGATATTGATAAAAATGGGACGGAGGAGTTATTAATCGGACTGAAAAATAGGGAAAAATGGGAATTATTTGAAGTCTATTATATGAATGGTAATACTCCAACTCCCTTATTTGATAGATTTTGGGATACAAGTCTTAGAATGGGGACAGTTATTAATACCTACACCGATGGAAGTATTATTGTTTTTGAAAGTGTTCCAGGCATTATGTCATATAGATTGTTTCAACTTTCTAAAGAAAATAAGGAGCCAACGTTAATTAAAAAAGGTGAATTTAGAGCAGGAGAAGGTGATCTGGATGACTTAAATCTTGATTCTAAAACAAAAATAGACACTTCAATTATTGAATATACTTCTCTAAATCTCCCAATCATCGGAGATAATATGGATCCTAATCCTCCTATGCCAAAGTCTCTTTTGGATGCTAAAATTGGAGATGAAATTCCTTTGCCATCAGAATTAGTAGGTACTTGGATTAATAAAGAGCCAAATAATGGGACTAATCCTGGTAGAGCTTCATCACTTATTTTAGGAGAGGATGGAAGCTACACTGGAACTTTTAAAGATGGAGATATTAGAGGAAAATTATCTGGTCTTAAAAAAGTGAGTGAGAACGGATTTATTGTTCTAACAGAAAATCAAGAGAAGGATTTTTTCTCTTTCAGTATAGGCTTAGGTGGTGGTTTGCCTCCTGGTCATCGACTCGAACATGGTATGGTACTAGAAGGGCGAACTTTATATAATGTATTGTGGGTAGTAAAAGAAGGGGAGGAAGACTATTCTAAACCTTCCAAGCTAGTAACTTTTGTAAATCCAACTTATGGTCCTAAGAAAATTGAGAAAAAAGCAGAACAGGAAGTAGCGAAACAAGACGATATAGTGGCAGAATCAACTCAAGACAGTAGTGAGGAGACAAAGCCAGAACAAAAACTATTTGGAAAAATCCCAGTATTTGGACTGGTTGTGGGAGCTGGACTTGTCCTTGTTTTAATCCTTTCTATATTTTGGTTTAAAAAATAAAATTTTATAAAATACTCTTGATTTATTATTAGAGAAAAAACCTCAAGAATTAGGGTTGAAAGCTAGTTCTTGAGGTTTTTAGGTTATTCGATTTAGAGGTATTTTCATACTCAATGAAACTCAAAGAGTATTAACTATCAAACTGGACTTCTTCTAGTAGATAGTCGATAAAGCGTTCACCCATCTTGGATAGGCTGGTTTTCTCATGCTGGATATAGACCAGCTCAATTGGGTCATCAATGTCCAGTGGGATAGAAACAATATTGTCTCCATTGAGGTTGCTGTTCAAAATACCTGTCGCAATGGTATAACCATCCAAACCAATCAAGAGATTAAAGAGGGTAGCACGGTCACTAACCACAATGGATTTCTTGTGGTATTCCTGCGAGAGAATCTCTTCTGAAAAGTAGAAGGAGTTATGCGTTCCTTGATCATAGCTGAGGTAAGGGAAGTTCTCCAAATCAGACAGTTTGACCTTATCTTTCTTTGCCAGAGGGTTGGTCTTGCTGACAAAGATATGCGGTTGGGCGGTAAAGAGATGATGAGCCAGCAGGTGGTTGTCATCCAGCATTTTGGTTAAAACATCACGGTTGTAGCTGTTAAAAAATAGGACACCGACCTCACTACGGAAGTTCTTGACGTCGTCAATAATCTCCCAAGTACGAGTTTCACGAAGGAAGAGCTCGTATTTCTCCATATCACTTTTCTTGAGTAGAGAAACAAAGGCATTGACCACAAAGGCATAGTGCTGGGAGGAAACGCTAAAGAGTTCGCGGTGGGCGACAGGATTTTTATAGCGTTCTTCCAGAAGCTGGGTTTGCTCGACAACTTGACGGGCATAAGAGAGGAACTCCATGCCATCACGGGTCAAGGTGATACCCTTGGGATTGCGGATAAAGATCTCAATGCCCATTTCATTTTCCAAATCTCTCACTGCATTGGAAAGACTCGGCTGAGTGATAAAGAGTTGCTTGGCTGCTTCATTCATGGAGCCAGTTTCGACGATTTTGATAATATAATGTAATTGTTGAATTCTCATGTTTTTATTGTACCACACTTGCGTTAGAATCGCCAAAGATGATAGGAAAATCAGGGGGTGTGTGTGGTCTCTTCTTGAAAAAAACACAAAATTTTGCTAGAATGAGTCTTATGAAAACATTCTATGATGTGCAGCAATTCCTCAAACGATTTGGTATTATTGTTTACATGGGAAAACGCTTATATGATATTGAACTGATGAAGTTGGAACTCTCTCGGATTTACGATGCAGGGTTGATGGACAAATTAGACTATCTAGAGGCAGAAGCGGTTCTACGCAGAGAGCACAAGGTAGAATTGGATTATATTGAGAAAAATGGAGAAAAGAACTAATGGTTACTTGGATTTTGTGGGCACTTATACTGGCAATGTTGGCATGGATGGGCTTTAACTATCTTCGTATTCGCCGTGCGGCTAAAATTGTAGACAATGAGGAGTTTGAAGCCTTGATTCGTACGGGTCAATTGATTGATTTGCGTGATCCAGCAGAATTCCACAGAAAACATATTCTTGGGGCTCGCAATATTCCTTCAAGTCAGTTGAAAACTAGTCTTGCAGCCCTTCGTAAAGACAAACCTGTCCTTCTTTACGAAAACCAACGTGCGCAACGTGTGACAAATGCAGCCCTTTACTTGAAAAAACAAGGTTTTTCTGAGATTTATATCCTTTCTTATGGTTTGGATTCTTGGAAAGGGAAAGTGAAGACTAGCTAACCTTATTTCCAAAGTAGTCGAATGATAGGATGAAGCTATTGTTTTATGGTATAATTAATTTGTATAAAATTTAAGGAGTTCTTAGAACATGAAAGAAAAGAAGAAAAATCCACTTTTTGTGGGTATCTTGTCGATTATTCTTGGTTTGTTATTTCCGTTGGGAGGTATTGGTTTAGGTATTACCAGTTTATTGTATGCTAACTCACTTCAAAAAGAATCTGGACTAGACTATAAAACAGAAAAAATTATAGCTATTGTAGGGATTGTAGTTTCCGTAATTAATTGGGTTTTAGGATTGATTCTTTTTATGAATTAACTAGTGTAAAACAAAAAAAGCTTTAATTTTAAAGCTTTTTTCTTTTATCCACTTTTCTCTAAGTGATTTTTAATGATTTCCAATTCCTCTGGATTCAAAGGACGGTAATGGCCTTCTGTTAGTTCTGTGTCTAATGTAAAATCACCGAATTGAACTCGTTTGAGGGAGGTCACCTTAACACCAACCGATAGGAACATTTTCTTGATTTGATGAAATTTTCCTTCTGAAATGGTGATAGAGGCTTGACTGAAGGAAGGACTTGATGATAGAATCTCTAGTCTTGCAGGTTTACAGATAGTGCTATCTAAAAAGACAATTCCCTTTTGAAAGGCTTGGATATGGTCAGGTGTCAGAAGTCCATTAACCTCAACTTGATAAGTCTTATCGACATGATATTGGGGATGGAGGAGTTGGAAGCCCAAGGGACCGTTATCGGTCAAGAGAAGGAGTCCTGTCGTATCTCGGTCCAGTCGGCCGACGGCATAGAGCTTGTCAGACTGGATGTCAGGCGGAAGGAGGTCCATGACGGTTGGAAGTTTCTTGTCTTTGTTGGCTGTAACGACACCAGCAGGCTTATGAAGCATAAGATAGGTGTGCTCATAGCCTTGAATGATTTGGTCCTGAAAAAGGAGTTCCTGTAGTCCTGTATCGATATTTTGGGCTAGGGAGCGGGCTGGGCAACCATCAACTAAAATTTCTCCTTTTAGTAAGGCTTGTTTCATGGCCTTTCGACTGATTTTTTCTTGGGCTAATAAATTATCTAAACGCATACTGTGCCTATCTTATCATAAGTCTCTTACTTTGAAAAGTCTTGACAGGAAAAGAAAAGCTTCGTGAAAACATTTACACTTGCTTGAGTTATGTTATTTACCTGAAATTATGGTATAATCGTTCAGTTAGAAAATAAATTTTGAATATTATAGAGGAAATCATGACAAAATTAAGAGAAGATATCCGTAACATTGCGATTATCGCCCACGTTGACCACGGTAAAACAACCCTCGTTGACGAATTATTGAAACAATCAGAAACGCTTGATGCACGTACTGAATTGGCTGAGCGTGCTATGGACTCAAACGATATCGAAAAAGAGCGTGGAATTACCATCCTTGCTAAAAATACAGCCGTTGCCTACAACGGAACTCGTATCAACATCATGGATACACCAGGACACGCGGACTTCGGTGGAGAAGTTGAGCGTATCATGAAAATGGTTGACGGTGTTGTCTTGGTCGTAGATGCCTACGAAGGAACCATGCCACAGACTCGTTTTGTATTGAAAAAAGCTTTGGAACAAGATCTTGTCCCAATCGTAGTTGTTAATAAAATCGATAAACCATCAGCTCGTCCAGCTGAAGTAGTGGACGAAGTCTTGGAACTTTTCATCGAGCTTGGTGCAGATGACGACCAGCTTGATTTTCCAGTGGTGTATGCTTCAGCGATCAACGGAACTTCTTCATTGTCAGATGATCCAGCTGACCAAGAAGCTACTATGGCACCAATCTTTGACACAATTATCGACCATATCCCAGCTCCAGTAGACAACTCAGATGAGCCTTTGCAGTTCCAAGTATCACTTTTGGACTACAATGACTTCGTTGGTCGTATCGGTATCGGTCGTGTCTTCCGTGGTACTGTTAAGGTTGGGGACCAAGTTACCCTTTCTAAACTTGATGGCACAACTAAAAACTTCCGTGTTACAAAACTCTTCGGTTTCTTTGGTTTGGAACGTCGTGAAATTCAAGAAGCCAAAGCAGGTGACTTGATTGCCGTTTCAGGTATGGAAGATATCTTTGTCGGTGAAACCATTACTCCGACAGATGCAGTAGAAGCTCTTCCAATCCTACACATCGATGAGCCAACTCTTCAAATGACATTCTTGGTCAACAACTCACCATTTGCTGGTAAAGAAGGTAAATGGGTGACTTCTCGTAAGGTGGAAGAACGTTTGCAGGCAGAATTGCAAACAGACGTTTCCCTTCGTGTTGACCCAACGGATTCACCAGATAAATGGACAGTTTCAGGACGTGGAGAATTGCACTTGTCAATCCTTATCGAAACAATGCGCCGTGAGGGATATGAACTTCAAGTATCTCGTCCAGAAGTTATCGTAAAAGAAATCGATGGTGTCAAATGTGAGCCATTTGAACGTGTACAAATCGACACTCCAGAAGAATACCAAGGATCTGTTATCCAAAGCCTTTCTGAACGTAAGGGTGAAATGTTGGATATGATTTCAACTGGTAATGGTCAAACTCGTTTGGTCTTCCTTGTTCCAGCGCGTGGTTTGATTGGATACTCAACTGAGTTCTTGTCAATGACTCGTGGTTACGGTATCATGAACCATACCTTTGACCAATACTTGCCATTGATTCCAGGTGAAATTGGTGGACGTCACCGTGGTGCACTTGTTTCTATCGATGCTGGTAAGGCTACAACTTACTCAATCATGTCTATCGAAGAACGTGGTACTATCTTTGTCAACCCAGGTACTGAGGTTTACGAAGGAATGATCATCGGTGAAAACTCTCGTGAGAACGACTTGACAGTTAACATCACGAAGGCTAAACAAATGACCAACGTTCGTTCAGCTACTAAGGACCAAACAGCTGTTATCAAGACACCTCGTATCTTGACACTTGAAGAGTCTCTTGAGTTCTTGAACGACGATGAGTACATGGAAGTAACGCCTGAGTCTATCCGTTTGCGTAAACAAATCCTTAACAAGGCAGAGCGCGAGAAAGCTAACAAGAAGAAAAAATCAGCTGAATAAGAGCTAGAAAGAGATAAAGATGGTTTATTTAATCATAGGACTCCTCTTATTACTACTCTATGTATTTGCGACACCACAAAGCATTAAAGGGACAGTCAATATCGTCCTTGTCGTCTTTGCTTTCGTAGCACTCTTGATTTTGCTGATGTTGTCAGTTTTGCAAATCTTTCAGCTACCGACAGAATTCTTCATCGCAGTCGCTATGCTCTTTCTAGCATATTTTAGCTTGCGAGATATTACCCTCATGTCGGTCCATAAAAGTAAAAGAAGATAAAAAGAGAGTTTTGGCTCTCTTTTTGCTTGTTAGAATGCTGAATATGAGCATTTTCGTTTAGAATTATTTCCATAAAAATGGTAAAATAGTAAGAGTAGAAATGGAGTTCGAGACATGAAAGTAATAGATCAATTTAAAAATAAGAAAGTCCTTGTTTTAGGTTTGGCCAAGTCTGGTGAATCTGCAGCTCGTTTGTTGGACAAACTAGGTGCTATTGTGACAGTAAATGACGGGAAACCATTCGAGGACAATCCAGCTGCCCAAAGTTTGTTGGAAGAAGGAATCAAGGTCATTACAGGTGGCCATCCTTTGGAACTCTTGGATGAAGAGTTTGCCCTTATGGTGAAAAATCCAGGTATTCCATACAGTAATCCCATGATTGAAAAGGCTTTGGCCAAGGGGATTCCAGTCTTGACTGAGGTGGAATTGGCTTACTTGATTTCAGAAGCGCCAATTATCGGTATCACAGGTTCGAACGGTAAAACAACCACAACGACTATGATTGGGGAAGTTTTGACTGCTGCTGGACAACATGGTCTCTTATCAGGAAATATCGGCTATCCTGCCAGTCAAGTGGCTCAAACTGCGACAGATAAGGACACTCTTGTTATGGAACTTTCTTCTTTCCAACTCATGGGTGTTCAAGAATTCCATCCTGAGATTGCAGTTATTACCAACCTCATGCCAACTCATATCGATTATCATGGTTCTTTTGAGGAATATGTGGCAGCCAAGTGGAATATCCAGAACAAGATGACAGCGGCTGATTTCCTTGTCTTGAACTTTAACCAAGACTTGGCAAAAGAATTGGCTACTAAAACACAAGCTACTGTTGTACCATTTTCAACACAGGAAAAGGTTGATGGAGCTTATCTGGAAGATGGTCATCTCTACTTCCGTGGGGAAGTTGTCATGGAAGCGAATGAAATCGGAGTTCCAGGTAGCCACAATGTGGAAAATGCCCTTGCGACGATTGCTGTAGCCAAGCTTCGTGGTGTGGATAACCAAACCATCAAAGAAACTCTTTCAGCCTTTGGTGGTGTCAAACACCGTCTCCAATTTGTGGATGAAATCAAGGGTGTCAAATTCTATAATGATAGCAAGTCAACCAATATCTTGGCTACTCAAAAAGCCTTGTCAGGATTTGACAATAGCAAGGTCATTTTGATTGCAGGTGGTTTGGACCGTGGCAATGAGTTTGACGAATTGGTTCCAGACATTACTGGACTCAAGAAGATGGTCATCCTGGGTCAGTCTGCAGAACGTGTCAAACGGGCAGCAGACAAGGCTGGTGTGGCATATGTGGATGCGACTGACATTGCAGATGCGACCCGCAAGGCCTACGAGCTTGCGACTCAAGGAGACGTGGTTCTTCTCAGTCCAGCCAATGCCAGCTGGGATATGTATGCTAACTTTGAAGTACGTGGCGACCTCTTTATCGACACAGTAGCGGAGTTAAAGGAATAATATGAAAAAAATTGTCTTTACAGGTGGGGGGACGGTTGGACACGTGACCCTCAATCTTTTATTGATGCCCAAGTTCATCGAAGATGGATGGGAAGTCCACTATATCGGAGACAAGCGTGGTATTGAACACCAAGAAATCCTCAAGTCGGGTCTAGATGTCACCTTCCATTCCATTGCGACTGGAAAATTGCGTCGTTATTTCTCTTGGCAAAATATGCTGGATGTCTTCAAAGTTGCTTGGGGAATTGTACAATCGCTCTTTATCATGTTACGAATTCGTCCGCAGGCTCTTTTTTCAAAGGGGGGCTTTGTCTCTGTACCGCCTGTTATCGCAGCGCGTGTGTCAGGAGTGCCTGTCTTTATTCACGAATCTGACCTATCTATGGGCTTGGCCAATAAAATCGCCTATAAGTTTGCGACTAAGATGTATTCAACCTTTGAGCAAGCTTCAAGTTTGGCTAAGGTCGAGCATGTGGGAGCAGTGACCAAGGTTTCAGACCAAAATACTCCAGAACCAGATGAATTGGTGGATATTCAAACCCACTTTAATCCCCAATTGCCAACTATATTGTTTGTCGGTGGTTCTGCAGGCGCTCGTGTCTTTAACCAATTGGTGACAGACCATAAGAAAGAACTGACAGAGCGCTACAATATTATCAATCTAACTGGAGATTCTAGCCTGAATGAGTTGAGCCAAAATATTTTTCGTGTTGACTATGTGACCAATCTCTATCAACCCTTGATGGAATTGGCTGATATTGTTGTGACACGAGGTGGTGCCAATACGATTTTTGAGCTCTTAGCCATGGCAAAATTGCATGTTATTGTGCCACTTGGTCGTGAAGCTAGTCGTGGAGATCAGATAGAAAATGCGGCTTACTTTGTTAAGAAAGGCTATGCAGAAGAGCTTCAAGAAAGCGATTTGACCTTGGATAGTTTGGAAGAGAAGCTTTCTCACTTACTAAGCCACAAGGAAGATTACCAAGCTAAGATGAAGGCTTCTAAGGAATTGAAATCTCTAGCAGATTTTTATGAATTATTGAAAAAAGATTTATCATAAGGAAAGTAAATGTCAAAAGATAAGAAAAATGAGGGCAAAGAAATCCTCGAAGAATTTAAAGAGTTATCAGAATGGCAGAAACGAAACCAAGAATATCTAAAAAAGAAGGCTGAAGAAGAGGCAGCCCTAGCTGAGGAGAAGGAAAAAGAAAGACAAGCTCGAATGGCTTCTAAATCTGAAAAGTCAGATGAAACTGAAGACAAAGAGAGTGAGCCTGAACCAAAAGACCCAGAATCAGCTAAAGAAGAGTCTGAAGAAAAAGTAGAAAAGTCAGAAGACGTCAAAAAAGAAGTAGCCAAAGAAGAACAAAAATCCAAAGAGCCAAAGAAACAGAATAAACAGGAGAAAAAGCCTGTAAAGGAAAAACCGGCTAAACCGAAAATTCCAGGAGTTCATATCTGGCGGGCTATCTCGATTTTGTTTCTCAGTCTGCTTTTATTAGTTGCATCTGCCTACTTGCTTAGTCCTTATGCGACCATGAAGGATATTCGTGTTGAGGGAACGGTGCAAACTACAGCTGATGATATTCGACAGGCTTCAGGCATTCAGGATTCGGATTATACGATTAACCTTCTGCTAGACAAGGCAAAATATGAAGAACAGATCAAGTCTAATTATTGGGTTGAATCAGCTCAGCTTGTCTATCAATTTCCAACCAAGTTTACTATTAAGGTCAAGGAATACGATATTGTTGCCTACTATGTTTCTGGTGAAAATCATTATCCTATTCTTTCCAGTGGGAAGGTGGAGACTAGCGCAGTAAGTTTGGTGAGTCTGCCAGAAACTTATTTATCAGTTCTCTTTAATGACAGCGAACAAGTCAAGACCTTTACCTCAGAACTTTCTCAAATTAGTCCAGAACTCAAGGCGGCTATTCAGAAGGTGGAACTAGCCCCAAGCAAGGTGACATCAGATCTAATTCGATTGACCATGAATGATTCGGACGAAGTCTTGGTTCCTCTTTCTGAAATGAGTAAGAAATTGCCTTACTATAGTAAGATTAAGCCACAATTGTCAGAACCGAGTGTGGTCGACATGGAAGCTGGAATTTACAGTTACACTGTGGCGGATAAATTAATTATGGAGGCTGAGGAAAAAGCCAAACAAGAGGCCAAGGAAGCTGAGAAGAAACAGAAAGAGGAAGAGAAGAAAAGGCTGGAAGAACAGCAGAATAAATTGGAAGAAGAGAAGAAAAAATTGGAGGAAGAGAGCAATCGAAACCAAACAAGTCAGCGTTCATCGCGTCGCTAGGTTTAGCTTTTCTCCTATAACTCTTTAGTTGCCATGTTTTTACTTGACAAGTGCTAGTAGAAATAATAGAATAATAGAAAACCTTTAAAGCAGTCCAGAGAGGCAGCTAAGGTTAGACGGTGAAAGGGTGGAGACTACCCATTTTTCGTGGAACCTTGCTGTTGGCAGGTTCCTTTTTTCGTGGCTTCTGTTGGCCAGACTCTCTCACTAGCAAAGGTAAAAGGAGAAACCTATGCGAGAACATCGTCCAGTCATTGCTCTTGATTTTCCTAGTTTTGAGGCGGTCAAGGAATTTTTAGCTCATTTCCCAGCAGAAGAAAGTCTTTATCTAAAAGTAGGAATGGAGCTTTATTACGCAACGGGGCCTGAGATTGTGTCCTACTTAAAAGGTTTGGGTCATAGTGTCTTTTTAGATCTCAAACTTCATGACATTCCCAATACAGTCAAGTCAGCCATGAAGGTTTTGTCTCAGCTTGGTGTCGATATGACCAATGTTCATGCGGCTGGTGGTGTAGAGATGATGAAGGCTGCGCGTGAAGGTCTTGGAAGTCAAGCCAAATTGATTGCAGTGACTCAGTTGACCTCAACGTCGGAAGCCCAGATGCAGGATTTTCAAAATATTCAAACCAGCCTGCAAGAGTCTGTGATACATTATGCCAAGAAGACAGCTGAAGCTGGATTAGATGGTGTCGTTTGCTCGGCTCAGGAAGTGCAACTCATCAAGCAGGCTACCAATCCAGATTTTATCTGTCTGACACCGGGCATTCGTCCTCAGGGAGCTGCTGTTGGAGACCAAAAACGCGTGATGACGCCAGCAGATGCCTATCAAATCGGTAGTGACTATATCGTAGTGGGACGTCCGATTACCCAAGCTGAGAATCCTGTTGTAGCTTATCATGCGATTAAGGATGAATGGACACAGGACTGGAATTAAAGAACTAGATTAGAAAAATAAAAGGAGAAGACCATGACACTTGCTAAAGATATCGCTAGCCACCTCTTGAAAATTCAAGCCGTTTACCTCAAACCAGAGGAGCCTTTCACTTGGGCATCTGGTATCAAGTCACCGATTTACACTGATAATCGTGTGACACTAGCCTATCCTGAAACGCGTACTCTAATTGAAAATGGTTTTGTAGATGCTATCAAAGAAGCCTTTCCAGAGGTAGAAGTGATTGCAGGAACTGCAACAGCAGGGATTCCACACGGAGCTATTATTGCTGATAAGATGGACTTGCCTTTTGCCTACATCCGTAGCAAACCAAAAGACCACGGAGCAGGCAACCAAATCGAAGGCCGTGTAGCTCAAGGTCAAAAAATGGTAGTGGTTGAAGACCTGATTTCAACAGGTGGTTCTGTTCTTGAGGCCGTAGCAGCAGCTAAACGCGAAGGTGCAGATGTACTTGGTGTTGTAGCGATTTTCAGTTACCAATTGCCAAAAGCAGATAAGAACTTCTCAGATGCAGGTGTCAAACTTGTGACGCTTTCTAACTACAGTGAACTCATTCACCTAGCCCAAGAAGAAGGCTATATCACACCAGAAGGACTCGACCTTCTAAAACGCTTTAAAGAAGACCAAGAAAATTGGCAAAATTCTTAAAACATAGAAAATCAGGTAGTCGCTAGGATTACCTGATTTTGTTTTTAATACTAAAGTTGAGCGATAACTTCCTCAGTTGTCAAAACTTGGTTGGCAATGTAGCCGTAGTTTGTTAGTGCAGCTTGGTAGGCTTCTTCACCTGGAGCACCGACAGCATCGTTAACAACAATGACATTGTAGCCTAATTCTATGAGTTCACGCATGTGTGAATCCACGCAGAGATTAGCATTCATACCAGCCAAGATGACGGTGTCGATACCATTTTTGCGGAGTTGAAGGTTAAGGTCGTTGCTTTCTGGGCCAAAGATTTTATGTCCGTTGACAACAATAGTATCTTCATCCAAAAATGGTTTAATCTCTTCAATCATATCTGCTCCAGAGCCTTCTGGAATTGCTGAATACTGGCTATCACGCCAAAACATTTCGTTTTCAATCATCATCGTTTCACCAGCAGCTTTAAATTGCCACTTGTGATCGTGTGGATAGAAGTAGTGCGGTGAGATAAAACGCTTGTAGCCACGCTCTTTAGCAAGAGCTAAAAGCTTTGTCAGATTTTCAATAGTATTAACTTTTTCAAGAACATCTTTAGTTGCTCCGAATCCTTTACCAGTAGATTTTAAGAATTCAACTTGCGGGTCTGTGATAACAAATGCGACATTTTTCTGATTGAACATGAGGTTCCTCCTAATATGATTTGATTAACAGCCAATAGGAATTTAGACTGTTAGTTTGATGATTTTCCAAATGGTAGTTTTAGTTACATACTGACCGTTCGGTACAATTATAATAACATCTAAAATTGAATTTGTAAATTAATTTGCTCAGAACAAAAAATTTTAATGATAAAACAGTGGCAAAAGGAGGTGGTTTCAATTGTTTGGTCTCAGACTCTGAATCTGCTATAATAGGAAAAAAGAGAGGTGAGTAGATGAGCGTTAAAGAGCGTATTTTACAAAGTGCTGAGGAATTGATTTATCAGAAGGGTTATGTGGCCACCTCCATCAGTGACATCATGGAGGCAGCTGATGTTGGCAAGGGACAGCTTTATTATTATTTCAAATCTAAGAAGGAAATTGGTTTGACGGTCATTCAAGATATTTTAGCAAATTGGCGAAAAGAGCTTTTTGAAGATATTTTTGAAGCAGACAAGTCTGACAGTGACAAGTTTTCGGATATGATTGACTGGGTTTGTCAATTTCATGAAAGTCAGACGGTCTTTTATGGTTGCCCAATTGGTAATCTGATTGTGGAATTGTCCACAGAAGATGAGAACTTCCGCTGTCCTCTCAATGATTTTATGACCCAATGGACAGAGAAGTTAGCCAGCCTCTTGCAAGACCTGCATGCTGACTGGTCAGAAGAGCGGGCGCAGTTGCAGGCCCGTCAAGTCATCTCCAGTATTCAAGGCAGCATTGTCATTCTCAAAGTCAGCCAAGACATCCAAGTTTTAGAAAATAATATGACGGATTTGAAAAAGAATTATTGTTAATTTTTAGCCGAAGAATTAAAAGTATGTTAATTTATGGATTGTGGTTAGAGGTAAGAATGACAACAGATATTAAAACTGAAATTGGTCATAGAGTAAGACAGAAACGTGAACGTCACAAATTGACGAGAGAAGAGGTCTGTGGACAGAAGCTGACTTAATAATCAAACAGCTGATGCGTACTGAGCTTGGGCAATCCTTGCCAACAATTACTAAGTTACAATATTTATCTAAGCGATTAGAAGTTCCGATAGATACTTTTCTTGAAAATAAAGAACTAGCTCTTCCTGAGGAAGAGTTGCTGAGTCTAGACTTGATTGAAAGAATATTAGACTTGATAAGAACAGGGACAGGTAGTTTCGCTGAAGATATTTTTGATGATTATTTTAAGCAAGTAACACTAAAGCAAGTTTACACATTCAATGATTTACTATTAATTGATTATTTTGCTATGCAATGTCAAGACTTGATTTATAGAAGAGAGCATTAGATGATTTTCGGATTAAGTTGTTGAAACAGCAATTAGTTAGTGATGAAATGTATAATGTAGAGCTACTATCAGTTCTTTGTGCCATAGCGGTTGTTTATGTTGTTCATAATGACTATAAACATATGATATCTCTAGTAAAAAAGATGAATGAAATTTTATCAGTAACAACGTTGCAAGTCTATAAACCTGGAATTTCAGTATTTGAAGCTAAGTGCTATCTTTATTTTGAAAATGATAAAAATAAAGCAAAGGAACTTTATCACTCAGCAACTATACTAGCTGAACAATTTGATGATAAAGTATTAGAAAATGAAAAGATTATTTGAATTTCCATAACTTAAGAAAGTTCATCATTTTTAATTATCGCTGTAAAATGATTGAAAGTATGAAATTTCCAAACAAAATATTTGAAAAATTTTGAAAAAAGAGTTAGAATATTTTTTGTAATATACAAAGTAAACGCTTACTTATCAAGGAGGACATTTTATGTCATACAAAACAAGCAATGCAGAAGGTCATGTAGATTTCATCAATACCTATGATTTGGAGCCAATGGCGCAACAAGTTATTCCTAAAGCAGCATTTGGCTATATCGCTAGTGGGGCGGAGGATACTTTCACTTTGCGTGAGAATATTCGTGCCTTTAACCACAAACTCATCGTTCCTCATACACTTTGCAATGTAGAAAATCCAAGTACAGAGATTGAATTTGCAGGCGAAAAATTGTCTTCACCAATCATTATGGCGCCTGTTGCGGCTCATAAATTGGCAAATGAACAGGGTGAAGTGGCGACTGCGCGTGGTGTGCATGAGTTTGGTTCTCTCTATACAACCAGCTCTTACTCTACTGTCGACCTTCCAGAAATTACGGAAGCCCTTCAAGGGACACCTCATTGGTTCCAGTTTTACTTTAGTAAAGATGATGGTATCAATCGCCACATCATGGACCGTGTGAAGGCTGAAGGTTATAAAGCGATTGTCTTGACGGCTGATGCTACGGTAGGGGGCAATCGTGAGGTCGATAAGCGTAATGGTTTTGTCTTCCCAGTTGGCATGCCGATTGTTGAGGAATATCTGCCAGAAGGTGCTGGAAAATCAATGGACTTTGTTTACAAATCAGCTAAACAACGCTTGTCTCCACGTGATGTAGAATTTATCGCTGAATACTCAGGACTTCCTGTTTATGTCAAGGGACCACAATGCCGTGAGGACGTTGAACGTTCGCTTGCTGCAGGTGCTTCTGGTATCTGGGTGACCAACCATGGTGGCCGTCAAATCGACGGTGGGCCAGCTGCCTTTGACTCACTTCAAGAAGTAGCAGAAGCAGTTGATAAACGCGTACCAATCGTCTTTGACTCAGGTATTCGTCGTGGCCAACACGTCTTTAAAGCCTTGGCTTCAGGAGCAGACTTGGTAGCTATTGGCCGCCCGGTTATCTATGGCTTGGCTCTCGGCGGTAGTGTTGGTGTGCGTCAAGTCTTTGAACACTTGAATGCGGAATTGAAGACAGTTATGCAATTGTCTGGAACTCAGACTATTGAAGATGTCAAACACTTCAAACTCCGTCACAACCCATACAATCCAACCTTCCCAGTTGACCCTCGTGACTTAAAATTGTATTGATAAAATAGCTTGCCTCCACTTGATGTGGAGGTTTTTCTTCGTCTATAGGAAGAATAAATCACCATTGAAATCTATATAAATATATTTTTCAGTCAAATATCTTGCTAGGGCTTTCATTTTTTGCTATACTGGTGCAGTAATTAAATAATAAAGACATTTGGGGTGCTTTAGGCTGAGATGATACCCATTGAACCTGCTACAGTTAAGACTGGCGAAGGGAAATGTGAAACGTTTTTTCGTATGGCGAAATGAACGATCTAATCTTGTAAGTCAACTCTAATTCTTGATTGTAATTGGAGTTTTTTTGTTTATATAAGCTGGATGAAGGTGATACAAAGTATTTAGGTAGCTCTTCTTGAACGCCCTTGATTTTCTTTAAAAAGGTCAAGTAAAACTAGAATTTTCTTGATGTTTTGTTGATTACGAACGAGTAAAGAGAGGAAAAGTAAATATGGAAACACAAGACTATGCATTTGAGCCAGGTTTGATTGTTGGAGAATTATTAAAAAGCGGTCAGAAAGATTGGCAAGCTGCAATCAATCATCGTTTTGTTAAGGAACTTTTTGCGGGGACAATTGAGAATAAGGTCTTAAAAGACTACCTGATTCAAGATTATCACTTCTTTGATGCCTTCTTATCTATGCTGGGTGGCTGCGTAGCTCATGCAGACCAGCTTGAATCCAAACTTCGTTTTGCCAAGCAACTAGGCTTTCTTGAAGCAGATGAAGACGGTTATTTCCAAAAGGCTTTCAAAGAGTTAAAAGTATCTGAGAATGACTATCTGGAAGTGACCTTGCATCCTGTAACAAAAACCTTTCAGCAGCTTATGTATTCTGCTGTGTCATCAGCAGACTATGCTCATCTTTTGGTCATGCTAGTCATTGCAGAAGGTCTCTATTTAGACTGGGGTTCTAAAGATTTGGCTCTACCTGAAGCTTATATTCATTCGGAATGGATCAATCTACATAGAGGCCCTTTCTTTGCAGAGTGGGTTCAATTTCTAGTTGATGAACTTAATCGTATCGGGAAAAATCTAGAAGATTTGACAGAACTTCAGCAACGCTGGAATCAAGCGGTCGCTTTAGAATTAGCCTTTTTTGATATTGGTTATGAATTATAGGATAAATTCAATCCTTTTATGTAGATTAAAAGAATTAACAAACAAACTATATAAATATATTTTCCAGTCAAATATCTTGCTAGGGCTTTCATTTTTTGCTATACTGGTGCAGTAATTAAATAATAAAGACATTTGGGGTGCTTTAGGCTGAGATAATACCCATTGAACCTGATACAGTTAAGACTGGCGAAGGGAAATGTGAAATGGTTTTGTATTTATAGAAACTAACCATCTAATCTTGTAAGCTGAACTCTAATTCCTATCTGTAATTAGAGTTTTTTCTTTTACGAAACTGGATGAAGATGATACAAAGCATTTAGGTAGCTCACATTGAATACCCCACTTTTCTTTAAAAAAGGAGTTTTTTTATGTTGAAAAAATGGCAGTTAAAAGATGTTATCTTACTTGCTTTCTTGTCTATCTTTTTTGGTGGTGTTTTTGTGGGTTCAGGCTATCTGTTTGATATCCTCACCCTGATTTTAGCACCTCTTGGTTTACAGGCCTTTGCCAATGAAATCCTCTTTGGTCTCTGGTGTATGGCTGCGCCTATTGCTGCAATCTTTGTTCCAAGAGTCGGAAGTGCAACGATTGGAGAAGTGCTAGCTGCGCTTGCTGAAGTCCTTTATGGTAGCCAATTCGGTCTAGGTGCCCTTTTGTCTGGCTTGGTTCAAGGTTTGGGAAGTGAACTTGGTTTTATCGTAACCAAGAATCGCTATGAAAGTTGGCTCTCTCTAACTGCCAATAGTATTGGGATTACGCTTGTTAGCTTTGTCTATGAATACATTAAGTTAGGTTACTATGCCTTCTCCCTTCCTTTTGTCCTTTCCTTGCTTGTAGTACGTTTTATTTCCGTCTTTTTCTTCTGTACCATCTTGGTTCGTGCCATTGTCAAACTCTATCATCAGTTTGCAGCTGGAGGCAAGGCATAGATGGGGCTGGAACTACGAGCGATTCAGTCCCCAATCTTCTCTGAGCCGATTGATTTTACTTTTCATGCGCAAGCCTTTACCTTGTTAGTTGGGAGCAGTGGTTCAGGAAAATCGAGTCTCTTTCAAATGATTGCCCAAGTCAGTTCTCTTCCCTATAGCGGTCAAGTCCTGATAAATGGGAGCGAGGTCAGTCAGCTTTCTATCGTCGAACGTGTCCAGACGGTTGGTATTCTCTTTCAAAATCCCAATCATCAATTTACCATGGAGAACTTGTTTGAGGAGCTGATTTTTACCTTGGAAAATATTGGGCATCCCGTTCAGGAAATTGATTCTAAAATAGCAGAGGTTGTCCAGCAATGTCGCTGCAAGGCGATTTTGCACCGTCCAATTCATCACTTATCAGGTGGGGAAAAGCAAAAGGCTGCTTTGGCTGTTCTCTTTGCTATGAATCCTAGGGTCTATCTCTTGGATGAGCCCTTCGCTTCCATTGATCGCAAGAGTAGGATAGAGATATTGGAGATTCTAAAAGAGTTGGTTTCTGATGGGAAGACAGTTATTTTGTGCGACCATGATTTATCTGATTATGAAGCCTATATCGACCATATGGTGGAGCTAAGAGATGGACAACTAAGGGAAGTGTTTCAAATCCCTACCTCTGAGATGACACAGGTTGCTTCAAAGGAGGTTGCTTCTAGCCCGGAACTGTTCCATATGGATCGAACGATTTGTGAGCTGGATAAGCGTCCCCTCTTTTCGATTGTGAATTTTACATTCTACCAAGGAATTTCCTGTATCTTGGGTGATAATGGTGTCGGGAAATCAACCCTCTTTCGGTCTATTCTTCAATTTCAAAAGTATAAGGGGCGCATTACTTGGAAGAGTTCGGTCTTGAAAAAGAAAAAGAGTTTGTATCGTGACCTGACGGGTGTTGTTCAGGAAGCTGAAAAGCAGTTTATCAGAGCCAGTCTGCGAGAAGAACTTCAATTAGATGGACCTGATTCTGAAAGAAATCAGCGAATTTTCCAAGCTTTACGATATTTTGATCTGGAGCAGGCTCTTGATAAGAGTCCTTATCAATTAAGTGGTGGTCAGCAAAAAATTCTTCAGCTCTTGACAATCTTGACCAGCAATGCTTCTGTGATTTTACTAGATGAACCTTTTGCAGGTTTGGATGATAGAGCTTGTCATTATTTTTGTCAGTGGATTGTGGAGGAGAGAAATCAGGGAAGAAGTTTTCTGATCATTAGCCATCGCTTAGATCCCTTGATCTCTGTGGTTGATTATTGGATTGAGATGACTAGTCAGGGTCTCAGTCATGTGAAAGCAGTGACAATTACCAAACCACTCACATCTCAGAGTAGCAATACTCAAGGGGAGGTGAGATAGTATGGTCAAAGTAGCAACCCAGACACCGATTATCAGTCTCTTCTTGTTGATTTTATCCTTGGAAACATCTTTCATTCCTTCGATTGCTCTGAATCTTTCGGTAGCCACATTTTGTATTCTCTTTATGCTCTATTACCGTCGATTTAAAGTATTGGCTTGGATGATTGTGCTCGCCATTTTGCCATCCTTTGCCAACTACTGGGCAGTTCAGTTACATGGAGATGCTTCGCAGGCAGTCATGCTTGGAACGAGGGCCTTTGTGACGGTTTGTATTGGCCTTGTCTTTGTTTCCTCTATTGCCCTAAAAGAGCTTCTCTTGTACTTGGCTCAAAAGGGGTTATCACGCTCTTGGGCCTATGCCTTGATTGTGGTATTCAATTCCTTCCCCCTCATTCAGCAAGAAATCAAGTCCCTCAAGGAAGCGTGCTTATTACGCGGTCAAGAACTACATTTTTGGTCGCCCTTGATTTACAGCAAGGTTCTGATGACAGTCTTTAGGTGGCGCCATCTTTACCTGAGAGCCCTGTCGGCGCATGGATATGACGAACATGCACAGGTGGAGAATAGCTATCGGACTTTTTATATTCCTCAAAGGACAATATTCATCTACCTGCTGTTCTTTTTATTACTTCAAACCAGTCTATTTTTATAAAGGAGTTATTATGGAATTTACAGATATTGCGATGGAATTATCCAAGGAAGCTTGGCAGGCTTCCTTTCATCACCCCTTTGTTTTACAGTTGCAAGAGGGTAATTTAGACCCGTCCATCTTTCGCTATTACTTGATTCAGGATGCCTACTATTTGAAGGCCTTCTCAGAAGCCTATCACCTCTTGGCTGATAAGACTTCAAATCAAGAGATGAAAAGACTCTTGAAACAAAATGCTCAGAGTCTAGTGGAAGGTGAGTTATTTATCCGCCAACAATTTTTCAAGGAATTGGAAATCAGCGATCAGGAAATGGAGCAACATCCAATCGCTCCAACCTGTTATCATTACATTTCGCATATTTATCGGCAATTTGAAGAAGCAAATCTAGCCATTGCTTTTGCAAGTTTGCTGCCTTGTCCTTGGCTATATCATGATATAGGCAAATCACTTAATCTTAAACCATCACCAAATCCTCTCTACCAACAATGGATTGAAACTTATATTACGGATGAGTTGGAGCAGCAGATCAGAGAGGAAGAAGTTTTGGTCAATCAGCTCTATCGAGAAAGTGACGAGACAGACAAGAAAAAAATGCTAGATGTCTTCCACATCAGTGTTCATATGGAAGCTAAGTTTTGGGAAATGGCCTACCAACACCAGACATGGAAGAGCGATTTACAGTCTTTAGAAACAGGAGAAGAATAGAAATATGAGAAACCACCAATTACAGGTTCACAAATTAACCATTTTATCCATGATGATTGCCCTTGATGTAGTTCTTACGCCTATCTTTCGGATTGAGGGAATGGCACCGATGTCCAGTGTAGTCAATATTCTAGCAGGAATCATGATGGGACCTGTTTATGCCTTGGTTATGGCTACAGTGACAGCCTTTATCCGTATGACGACTCAAGGGATTCCACCTTTAGCTCTCACAGGAGCGACTTTTGGAGCCCTTCTAGCAGGTCTCTTTTATAAGTATGGTCGAAAATTTTACTTTTCTGCCTTGGGAGAAATTTTGGGAACAGGTATTATTGGTTCTATTGTTTCCTATCCTGTTATGGTGCTTTTTACAGGATCAGCGGCTAAGCTCAGCTGGTTTATCTACACTCCTCGATTTTTCGGAGCAACCTTGATTGGTACAGCGATTTCCTTTATTGCCTTTCGATTTTTAATCAAGCAGGAATTCTTTAAAAAAGTGCAGGGATATTTCTTTGATGAAAGGATAGACTGATGCAGGCATTTACAAATCCTTTTCCTATAGACTCTAGTTCCCTCATTCACTGTATTACCAATGAGATTTCTTGTGAGATATTGGCAAATGGGATTTTGGCTCTGGGATGTAAACCAGTTATGGCAGATGATTCCCGTGAGGTTCTTGATTTTACTAAGCAAAGCCAGGCACTCTTCATCAATTTAGGGCATTTGTCAGCTGAGAAGGAAAAAGCAATCCGTATAGCAGCTTCTTATGCAGCTCAAGTTTCTCTTCCAATGGTAGTAGATGCGGTTGGCATAACGACTTCAGTCATTCGTAAGGAACTAGTCAGAAACCTTTTAGACTATAGCCCTACGGTCCTTAAAGGAAACATGTCGGAAATTCGAAGTCTTGTTGGCTTAAAACACCACGGGGTTGGAGTCGATGCGAGTGCTAAAGATCAAGAAACTGAGGATTTACTTCAAGTCTTGAAAGACTGGTGTCAGACCTATCCTGGTATGTCATTCTTAGTTACTGGCCCTAAGGACCTCATCGTTTCGAAGAATCAGGTCGCTGTACTGGGAAATGGCTGTGCAGAATTAGACTGGATAACAGGGACAGGAGACTTGGTTGGAGCCTTGACAGCCGTTTTTCTCAGCCAAGGAATGACTGGCTTTGAAGCTTCTTGCCTAGCGGTCTCTTATCTCAATATCTCCGCTGAGAGAATTCTTGTTCAAGGAATGGGATTGGAAGATTTTCGTTACCAAGTACTCAATCAGCTTTCGCTCCTCAAAAGAGATGAAAACTGGCTAGATGCTATCAAAGGAGATGTTTATGAATAGAGAGGCGCTTAGACTGTATCTAGTAACCAATCGCTACCAAGATTCCTTGGAAAGCTTTCTTGAAAAGGTTGAGACGGCTTGCCGTTCAGGGGTTACTATAGTCCAATTGCGAGAAAAAAATCTTACAACCAATCAATATTATCAACTGGCAAAACAAGTCAAGGAAATAACAGATGCCTATCAGGTACCCCTGATCATCGATGATCGTTTGGATGTCTGTCTTGCAGTTGATGCTGCTGGTCTGCATATCGGAGATGATGAATTACCCGTTTCGGTTGCCCGCAAAGTCCTTGGTCCTGAAAAAATCCTCGGTGTCACTGCTAAAACGGTTAAAAGAGCCCTCGAGGCAGAAGAAGGAGGTGCGAATTACTTGGGGACAGGAGCCATTTTCCCGACTACGACCAAGGAAAATGCGCCTATCACCCTGATTTCAACCTTGAAGACAATCTGCCAAAGGGTCGCTATTCCAGTAGTTGCTATCGGAGGTTTGACGTCAGAGAATATTGAACAGCTTATTGGCACGGGCATAGCTGGAGTAGCAGTCGTACGCGATCTGATGCAGGCAGAAGATATAGAGGCAAAAACGCAAGCCTTTTTGACAAAGTTGGATGACATTATTTTCTAATTAATACTCAATGAAAATCAAAGAGCAAACTAGGAAGCTAGTCGCAGGTTGCTCAAAGCACAGCTTTGAGGTTGCAGATAAAGCTGACGTAGTTTGAAGAGATTTTCGAAGAGTATAAAAACTCTCTAATTCCCTTAAAGTAGGAACTAGAGAGTTTTTTTAATCTTTAAAGCTTGTATGGTTAACTGGGCCAGAACCATGACCGAGTTGAGGGGCGTCTTGGATGGCTTTCGTGATAAAGGCCTTGGCTTTATCGACTGCTTGATAGAGGGTTTTCCCCTTGGCTAGTTCAGCAGTAATCACTGCAGCAAAGGTACATCCAGTACCATGTGTATGACAGGTTTGAATTCGTGGACTTTCCCAGACAAATTGGTCCTCCTTGGTAAAGAGGAAATCCTTGGCACCGCCTTCGAGATGGCCTCCTTTGATGACAACAGACTGAGGACCAAATTCTTTTAAAATCAGGCGACCGGCACGCTGCATGTCTTCAGGATCATGGATTGAAAAACCAACAATCTCTTCTGCCTCAGGAAGATTGGGTGTAATAATAGTTGCAAGGGGAAGTAGATTTGTTTTTAGGTAGTCTCTGGCACTGGTATCAATCAGGGTGTCTCCGCTTGTTGCGACCATAACAGGGTCAAGGACGTAGGGACAATCCAGCTTTTTAAGATAGGGCTGGATGATCTCCATGATCTCAGTAGTTGCCAACATCCCTGTTTTTACAGCCTGAGGTGGAATATCAGAAAAGACACTCTCCAATTGGGCTTTCAACATTTGAGGAGAAACGTGCTCGATTAATTGAACACCTCTGGTATTTTGAGCGACAAGACTGGTCACAACGGCCATTCCATAGACATCTCTAGCTTGGAACGACTTTAAGTCAGCCATAATGCCAGCACCACCACTAGGGTCAGTCCCTGCAATGGTCAAAGCAACGGGTAAATAAGTCATCTAAAACCTCCCAACCAACTGAAGTTTGTATTCTTAAGAACAAGCTAGTCTGTTTTAGAAAGGCAATAGAAGACTGCTAGTCCCCATTATCATTTCCACTTCCATCAGCTAGCATTACCTAGATTGAGTCAAAGGGTCTAACAGTCGTTAATCTCAGCTTTACGCACCCCTAGTGGTTGTTTTCTTTTTTCTTTAGTATAGCATATTTTCATAGTTTATATAGTAAGATTTGACTGCAAATCCTTTATCATAGGGTTAAAATTCAATTTTTCAAAGAAAAGATTAATTTCATAGTTGACAAATGTAGATTTTAAGAGTATACTGATAATTGTAATTGACAAATGTAGATTTTGGAGGTGTGATTATGCAGATTTCAGATGCAGAATGGCAGGTCATGAAGATTATTTGGATGCAAGGAGAGCAGACTAGTTCAGATTTGATTAGGGTTCTGGCGGAGCGGTTCGACTGGTCCAAGTCGACCATTCAAACTCTTTTGGCTCGTTTGGTTGAGAAAGAGTGCCTGACTCGAAGAAAAGAAGGTAAGTCCTTTGTTTATTCAGCTCTTTTAACTCTAGACCAAAGTCGGGATTTGCTTGTCCAAGATATCAAGGACAAGGTTTGTTCCCGTAGGATTAAGAACTTGCTGGCTGATTTGATTGCTGAATGTGATTTTACTCAGGCTGACTTGGAAGAGTTGGAAGCTGTGATTTCTGAGAAGAAATCAAACGCTGTGACAGAAGTAAGATGTAATTGTATGTAAAGGAGACGTCATGTTAAATAGTATTGTAACCATTATTTGTATTGCCCTTATCGCCTTTATCTTGTTTTGGTTTTTCAAAAAACCTGAAAAATCTGGACAAAAGGCCCAGCAAAAAAACGGCTACCAAGAGATTCGAGTGGAGGTCATGGGGGGCTACACGCCTGAGTTGATTATCCTCAAGAAATCAGTGCCAGCCCGCATTGTCTTTGACCGTAAGGACCCTTCACCCTGTTTGGACCAAATTGTTTTTCCAGACTTTGGTGTACATGCGGACCTGCCTATGGGAGAAGAGTATGTAGTGGAAATCACGCCTGAGCAGGCTGGAGAGTATGGTTTCTCTTGTGGCATGAATATGATGCACGGCAAGATGATTGTAGAATAGGAGAATGATATGACTGAAATTGTAAAAGCAAGTCTTGAAAGTGGTGTTCAAAAAATCCGTATCACGGCAGACAAAGGCTACCATCCAGCCCATATACAGCTTCAAAAAGGGATTCCAGCTGAGATTACCTTTCATCGAGCAACTCCTTCAAACTGTTACAAGGAAATTCTGTTTGAAGAAGAAGGCATCTTAGAACCAATCGGCGTAGACGAAGAGAAAGTCATTCGTTTTACACCTCAAGAATTAGGTCAACATGAATTTTCTTGTGGTATGAAGATGCAAAAGGGAAGTTATACAGTTGTTGAGAAGACTCGAAAATCTCTATCACTTTTACAGCGTTTTTGGATTACGAGTATCTTTACTGTGCCTCTTGTAATCCTCATGATTGGGATGTCGACAGGAGGAATTAGTCACCAAGTCATGCGTTGGGGAACCTTTTTAGCCACAACACCGATTATGCTAGTAGCAGGTGGTCCTTATATCCAAAGTGCTTGGGCTAGTTTTAAAAAGCACAATGCCAACATGGATACCTTGGTTGCTCTGGGAACCCTAGTGGCCTATTTCTATAGCTTAGTTGCCCTCTTCGCTGGTCTCCCCGTTTACTTTGAAAGTGCTGCCTTTATCTTCTTCTTCGTTCTTATGGGAGCCGTTTTTGAGGAGAAAATGCGGAAAAATACTTCCCAAGCTGTGGAGAAATTACTTGACTTGCAGGCTAAAACTGCAGAAGTCTTGCGTGAGGATAACTATGTTCAAGTCCCTTTGGAGCAAGTCAAGGTAGGTGACCTGATTCGAGTGCGTCCCGGTGAAAAGATTGCGGTTGATGGTGTCGTAGTAGAAGGTATCTCTAGTATTGATGAGTCTATGGTGACAGGTGAGAGTCTGCCTGTGGACAAGACAGTTGGAGATACCGTCATTGGTTCAACCATCAATAATAGTGGAACACTTGTTTTTAGAGCAGAAAAAGTTGGTTCAGAGACTGTTTTGGCTCAGATTGTGGATTTTGTGAAGAAAGCTCAAACCAGTCGTGCGCCGATTCAGGACTTGACGGATAAGATTTCAGGAATTTTTGTCCCAGCAGTTGTCATTTTAGGGATTGTGACCTTTTGGGTTTGGTTCGTCTTGCTCAGGGATAGTGTGGTCGTGCTTGGAGCTAGCTTTGTGTCCTCTCTTCTCTACGGAGTGGCGGTTTTGATTATCGCCTGCCCTTGTGCATTGGGACTTGCAACACCGACAGCCCTTATGGTGGGGACAGGTCGCAGTGCCAAGATGGGAGTTCTCCTCAAAAATGGAACGGTTCTACAGGAAATCCAGAAAGTTCAAACTATCGTCTTTGATAAGACCGGGACTTTGACTGAAGGGAAACCTGTGGTCACAGATATCATTGGAGACGAAGTAGAAGTGCTTGGATTGGCAGCTTCCTTGGAAGAAGCTTCTCAACACCCACTGGCTGAAGCCGTTGTGAAACGAGCGAGTGAAGCTGGACTTGAGTTTCAAACTGTTGAAAATTTCCAAGCCTTGCACGGGAAAGGTGTCTCAGGGCAAATCAATGGAAAACAAGTTCTGCTTGGAAATGCTAAAATGCTGGATGGCATGGATATTTCTAGCATTTATCAAGAAAAACTAGAACAATTGGAAAAAGAAGCTAAGACAGTTGTGTTTTTGGCTGTTGAGAATGAAATCAAAGGCTTGCTTGCTCTGCAAGATATTCCTAAGGAAAATGCTAAGCTTGCCATCAGTCAGTTGAAAAAACGAGGTCTTAAAACAGTCATGCTGACAGGAGATAATGCAGGAGTGGCGCGTGCTATTGCAGATCAGATTGGAATCGAAGAGGTCATTGCAGGTGTCTTGCCAGAAGAAAAAGCCCATGAAATTCATAAACTACAAGCGACTGGCAAAGTAGCCTTTGTTGGGGACGGTATCAATGATGCTCCTGCCCTCAGTGTAGCGGATGTGGGAATTGCTATGGGAGCTGGAACAGATATTGCTATCGAGTCAGCAGATTTGGTGTTGACAACCAATAACCTCCTAGGCGTGGTGCGTGCCTTCGACATGAGTAAGAAAACCTTTAATCGAATTCTGCTCAATCTTTTCTGGGCTTTTATCTACAATGTCGCCGGAATTCCGATAGCAGCAGGAGTCTTTTCAGGTGTTGGACTAGCTCTTAACCCAGAACTGGCAGGTCTAGCCATGGCCTTTAGTTCTGTATCTGTTCTGACTAGTTCACTCTTACTAAACTTTAGTAAAATCGACTAAAAGCGGGCTTACTCGCTTTTTATTATAAAACAGAATTTAAAAACGTTTTCAAACTGTACTGTAATAGAGAATAAAAACTTCTGAGCAGATTCTTAGTAAACTAAAATTAAATGTGGTAAATTAGAATTGTAATAAATTTACTAAAAGCGTTTTCATAATTTATATGAATGTTTCTTAGTAAATTTAAAAATATTTGAAGGAGAGTTATCATTATGACTCAAGGGAAAATTACTGCATCTGCAGCAATGCTTAATGTATTGAAAACATGGGGCGTAGACACAATCTACGGTATCCCATCAGGAACACTCAGCTCATTGATGGACGCTTTGGCTGAAGACAAAGATATCCGCTTCTTGCAAGTTCGCCACGAAGAAACAGGTGCTCTTGCAGCGGTTATGCAAGCTAAATTCGGCGGCTCAATCGGGGTTGCAGTTGGTTCAGGTGGTCCAGGTGCGACTCACTTGATTAACGGTGTTTACGATGCAGCTATGGATAACACTCCATTCCTAGCAATCCTTGGATCACGTCCAGTTAACGAACTCAACATGGATGCTTTCCAAGAATTGAACCAAAACCCAATGTACAACGGTATCGCTGTATACAACAAACGTGTAGCTTACGCTGAGCAATTGCCAAAAGTTATTGACGAAGCTTGCCGTGCTGCAGTTTCTAAAAAAGGTCCAGCTGTTGTTGAAATCCCAGTAAACTTCGGTTTCCAAGAAATCGACGAAAACTCATACTACGGTTCAGGTTCATACGAACGTTCATTCATCGCTCCTGCTTTGAACGAAGTTGAAATCAACAAAGCTGTTGAAATCTTGAACAATGCTGAACGTCCAGTTATTTACGCTGGTTACGGTGGTGTTAAAGCTGGTGAAGTGATTACTGAATTGTCACGTAAAATCAAAGCACCAATCATCACAACTGGTAAAAACTTTGAAGCTTTCGAATGGAACTATGAAGGTTTGACAGGTTCTGCTTACCGTGTTGGTTGGAAACCAGCCAACGAAGTTGTCTTTGAAGCAGACACAGTTCTTTTCCTTGGTTCAAACTTCCCATTTGCTGAAGTTTACCAAGCATTCAAGAATACTGAAAAATTCATCCAAGTGGATATTGACCCTTACAAACTTGGTAAACGTCATGCCCTTGACGCTTCAATCCTTGGTGACGCAGGTCAAGCAGCTAAAGCTATCCTTGATAAAGTAAACCCAGTTGAATCAACTCCATGGTGGCGTGCAAACGTTAAGAACAACCAAAACTGGCGTGATTACATGAACAAACTCGAAGGTAAAACTGAGGGTGAATTGCAATTGTACCAAGTTTACAATGCAATCAACAAACATGCTGATCAAGACGCTATCTACTCAATCGACGTAGGTGACACTACTCAAACATCTACTCGTCACCTTCACATGACACCTAAGAACATGTGGCGTACATCTCCACTCTTTGCGACAATGGGTATTGCCCTTCCTGGTGGTATCGCTGCTAAGAAAGACAATCCAGATCGCCAAGTATGGAACATCATGGGTGATGGAGCATTTAACATGTGCTACCCAGACGTTATCACAAACGTTCAATACGACCTTCCAGTTATCAACGTTGTCTTCTCAAATGATAAATATGCCTTCATCAAGGACAAATACGAAGACACAAACAAACACTTGTTTGGTTGTGACTTCACAAACGCTGACTACGCTAAAATTGCTGAAGCTCAAGGGGCTGTTGGATTTACAGTAAACCGTATCGAAGATATCGACGCAGTTGTTGCAGAAGCTGTTAAATTGAACAAAGAAGGTAAAACTGTTGTTATCGATGCTCGCATCACTCCACACCGTCCACTTCCAGTAGAAGTACTTGAATTGGATCCAAAACTTCACTCAGAAGAAGCAATCAAAGCCTTCAAGGAAAAATACGAAGCAGAAGAACTCGTACCATTCCGTCTCTTCTTGGAAGAAGAAGGATTGCAATCACGCGCAATTAAATAATTCCTTCGTGGAACTTAAAAAGATCGGAGCCATCCGATCTTTTTATGGAGGATAGTAAATGAATTTAAATCAATTAGATATTATTGTTTCAGATGTTCCCCAAGTCTGTGCTGACTTGGAGCGTATTTTGGATAAAAAGCCCGATTATGTTGATGACAGTTTTGCTCAGTTTACGATTGGCAGTCACTGTCTGATGTTGTCCCAAAATCATTTGATTCCTTTGGAAGATTTTCAGTCAGGAATCATTCTTCATATCGAGGTTGAGGATGTAGACCAGAATTACCAACGGTTGAAAGAACTTGGTATCCAGGTTTTAAACGGACCAACTGTAACCGATTGGGGAACAGAGTCCTTATTAGTTAAAGGGCCTGCTGGTCTAGTGATTGATTTTTATCGTATGAAGTAGGTAATTCTATTATCAAATTTTTTATCTAAACATTCTTGGAGTGAAACTTAAAAAGATCGGAGCAATTCGATCTTTTTTGTATTTATGCGACTTTCAGTCCGTCTCGCTCCGTTAGGTGCGAGACAAAAAACCACCCGTTTTCACGGGTGGTTATGATTTCTACACTTATTGTTTGGCTTCCTGTTTTAATTGTTGCACCTGTTCCTCGTACTGGACAAGCTCCCTGTCTTTTATATTGATAGTCGCTTCTGCTTCAGCAATGCGGCTTCTCAGATCTTGAGTCTTGTTATGGTGATAGCTAATACCAATAGCACTACCAGCAATGATCCCGATTACTAGACAAGTAAAAATCACCAAAATCAAGGGAGCAGATAGTTGTGTAAAGACAAGACTGACAGTTACTGTTTGACGATTGAGTAGACCAAATGAGATCACAATGACTAATAAGCTCAAACCGCCAATTAGATAAGCCTTATCTTTCAGTGACAATTCATTAAATTTTTTTAGCATAAGTTCCTTTTCTCCTGACTATGTTGATAGAAAACTACACACCATTTAGGTATTAACAAAATTCATTTTACTAGAAAATTTCGATACTGTCAATAATTTCTAACGGCTTATTTACCATCAATCAATCGATTCATTGAAAAGGAGTATTCATTTTCTAATATTTGATTGAGTAAACAGAACGGAGCAATTCGGTCTTTTTTCTGTTCCCTCTTTCTTATAACAAGATTGTGATAGTTTATATCTTTATAACAAAAGTTTTAAAGACTTGATTGTTTTGAAAGAATATTTTAAAATAAGATTCAGTAAAAATGAAAGAGGTTTTGAAAATGTCTGAAAAACAAATGAAAATTTTAGGTTGGGTAGCGACCTTTATGTCTGTTATGATGTATGTGTCTTACTTCCCACAAATCATGAACAATCTGGCTGGTCAAAAAGGAAATTTCATCCAGCCCTTGGTTGCTGCCATCAACTGTAGTCTCTGGGTTTACTACGGTCTTTTCAAAAAAGAAAGAGATATCCCCCTTGCAGCAGCTAATGCACCAGGTATTATTTTTGGCCTAGTGACGGTTATTACAGCTTTGATTTAAAAGGAACAGAGGAGACTAGTTTTCAGTCTTCTTTTTTGTTTCAGGGGAGGCTATTTACTTTTTCTAGAGGATAATTTTTTAAAAAACAATCTGATAAACTTAAATAGTAGAATAGTATCAGTATGTCACAGTATTTTATAAGAAAAGGTTTACAGAATAAGTTATAATATAAGTAAATGAACAAGCAAATAAGAAAGTGAGTAGAGTTATGACCGAAAAACTGACTTTTCCGGATGGTTTCTTGTGGGGCGGAGCGACAGCTGCCAACCAGTGTGAGGGTGCTTATAATTTAGAAGGTCGTGGATTGGCGAATGTGGATGTCGTCCCCATCGGTCCAGATCGTGAAGCCATTATCACAGGTCAGAAAAAGATGTTTTCGTTTGAGGAGGGCTATTTTTACCCAGCCAAGCAAGCTATTGATATGTACCATCATTACAAGGAAGATATTGCCCTTTTTGCGGAAATGGGCTTTAAGACTTATCGTCTATCCATTGCTTGGACTCGGATTTTTCCTAAGGGCGACGAAACAGTGCCAAATGAAGCTGGTCTAGCCTTTTATGAGGATTTATTTAAGGAGTGCCACAAGTATGGTATCCAACCTCTGGTGACTATCACTCATTTCGACTGTCCTATGCACTTGATTACAGAGTACGGTGGTTGGCGCAATCGTCGGATGTTAGACTTCTATGAAAAACTTTGTCGCACACTCTTTACCCGCTATAAGGGTTTGGTCAAATATTGGCTTACCTTCAACGAAATCAACATGATTCTCCATGCCCCCTTTATGGGAGCTGGGCTCTGTTTTGAAGAAGGAGAAAATCAAGAACTGGTTAAATATCAGGCTGCACACTATGAGTTGGTAGCTTCAGCTCTTGCGACAAAGATTGCCCACGAAATTGACCCAGAAAATAAGGTGGGATGTATGTTGGCTGCAGGGCAATACTATCCTAACACAGCCCATCCAAGAGACTACTGGGCAGCCATGGAGGAAGACCGCAAGAGTTACTTCTTCATTGATGTTCAAGCGCGTGGGGAATACCCAAACTACGCCAAGAAGCAGTGGGAGCGTGAGGGAATTAAGATTCAAATGACGTTAGAGGATTTGGACTTGTTGAAGAATCATACTGTTGACTTTGTTTCCTTCTCTTACTATGCAAGTCGAGTGGCCTCAGGGAATCCAGAAGTGAGGGATCTGACTGCTGGAAATGTCTTTGCCTCTCTCAAAAATCCTTATCTTGAATCCTCAGAATGGGGATGGCAGATTGACCCACTTGGTCTTCGTATCACCCTCAATGCTATCTGGGATCGTTACCAAAAGCCAATGTTCATTGTGGAAAACGGTCTAGGTGCTATGGATACACCGGATGAGAATGGTTATATAGCAGATGACTATCGGATTGCTTACTTAGAATCTCATATCAAGTCTATGCGAGATGCCATTTACCAAGACGGGGTTGACTTGCTTGGTTATACGACTTGGGGCTCTATCGATCTGGTTTCGGCTGGAACAGGCGAAATGAACAAGCGCTATGGCTTTATCTATGTAGATCGAGATAATGCTGGTCATGGAAGCCTCAAACGTAGCAAGAAGAAGTCCTTTTACTGGTACAAGGATGTCATTGCCAGCAATGGTGCAAGTATTGAGTAAAGCACATTTGTTCACTATTTTTATAAAATCTTCTCCCTACTTTATAATATGTGAAAAAGAGTTCAATTAGATGGAGCTTTTTGCTATAATGAGGGGAGAAAAATCAGACAGGAGAATATGATGTCAGAACCATTATTTTTACAATCAGTTATGCAAGAAAAAATTTGGGGTGGTACCAAGCTACGTGATGAGTTTGGATACGACATCCCAAGTGAAAAAATCGGAGAATATTGGGCCATCTCAGCCCATCCAAATGGAGTCTCTAAAGTTGCCAATGGTCGCTTTGAAGGAACAGACCTAGCAACTTTGTATGCAGAGCACCGTGAATTGTTTGGCAATCGTCCAGAACCTGTATTTCCGCTTTTGACCAAAATCCTCGATGCCAACGACTGGCTCAGTGTTCAAGTTCATCCAGACGATGCATATGGGTTAGAACATGAAGGTGAGCTAGGGAAAACAGAGTGCTGGTACATCATCGCTGCGGATGAAGGTTCAGAGATTATCTACGGTCACAATGCCAAGTCAAAAGAAGAACTCCGTCAGCAAATAGAGGATAAGAACTGGGATGCCTTGCTTACCAAAGTGCCTGTTAAAGCTGGAGATTTCTTCTATGTGCCAAGTGGCACCATGCATGCTATTGGTGCAGGTATTTTAATCCTTGAAACCCAACAGTCTAGTGACACAACCTACCGTGTCTATGACTTTGACCGTAAGGATGATAATGGTAACTTGCGTGAACTTCACCTTGAAAAATCCATTGATGTCTTGAACATTGGTGAGCCTGCAAATAGCCGTCCTGTAACTGTTAAAGCAGATGATTTGCGTTCCACTCTCCTTGTATCCAATGATTTCTTTGCAGTTTACAAGTGGGAAATTACTGGAAAAGTTGACTTCGAAAAGACAGCTGACTACAGCTTGTTTAGTGTCTTAGCTGGTCAAGGTCAACTGACTGTTGACGGAAAAAACTATCCAATCCAAAAAGGTAGCCACTTTATCCTACCAAGTGATGTTGAAGCTTGGACCTTGGAAGGACAAGATTTGGAATTGATTGTTAGCCATCCATAAAAAAGAAAGGGCCTGAGTTCATTACTCAAGTCCTTTTGATTACATAAATTGGGCGATAAAGACCACGATGATGATGATTGGAATGATGAAACGAAGAAGGAATAGCCAGACTTGGAACAGTCCCTGTTTCCATGCTATTTCATCGAGATGGAGTTCCTCCATTGCAAGAGCCTTTTTAAAGATATAGCCTGTAAAAAGTGAAAGGCAGAGAGCTCCAAATGGCATGAGGAGGTTGGAAACCAAGAAGTCCATAGCATCAAAGAAGGTCTTACCAAAGATGTGAACATCCGCCATAACACCGTAAGAAAGGGCTGAAGGAATTCCAAAGACAAAGGTCAAAATTCCTAAAAAGGCACTCCACATGGCACGCTTGCTGTTGTCTTGGTTGGTGATATTGCCTACATTGATTTCCAGCATAACGACGGAAGAAGTGACTGTCGCAAAGAGGAAGAGCAAGAGGAAGAGGATGTAGAAAATGGTTCCAAAAGGCATCTTGTCAAAGAGTTGAGGCAAGACGATAAAGAGCAGGCTCGGTCCCCCTTCAGATTGTATATTGAAGGCTGACATGGCTGGGAAAATGGCTAGACCCGCCATGATAGATACTGAGATATTCATGGCTACGATGGAGATTCCTGATTGGACCAGATTGGTTTTCTTATCCAAATAAGAAGCATAGGTCAGCATAGCTGTAACCCCTAGTGAGAGGGCAAAGAAAGATTGTCCCAGAGCATAGAGGAGACCAGCACTGGTCAGTTTTGAAAAGTCTGGTTTGAGGAAGTAAAGAACCCCTTCCAAGGCATTTGGCAAACTGAGAGAGCGCCCAATGATGACAACAAAGATGATAAAGAGCAGGGGCATCATGACCTTAGAAGCTCTTTCAATCCCTTTTTGAACCCCACGTGATACAATAAAGATATTCAATAAGATAAAGACTGCTTGAGCTCCTAGGGCAATGGCTGGATTTGAAATGATTGAAGTAAATAACTGAGAATAATCCCCCGTTCCACCAATTTGGAACAATTTTCCAAACTCAATGCCTAGATAGACTAAAATCCAGCCCCCAATAACACTGTAAAACGATAAAAGGATAAAAAGGGCAAAGGCACCAATCCAACCGATAAAGTTGTACTTGCTATTCTTGCCCAGTTTTCCAAAGGTTTTGATAGCTGAGACACCAGCGCTTCGGCCGAGGGTAAATTCTGCAAGCAAAAGGGGGAAACCGATTAGAATAGTGGAAATGAGAAAGACAAGTAAAAAGCCTCCTCCACCATTAGCAGCAGTCATGTAGGGGAATTTCCAAACGGCTCCAAGTCCGATGGCTGAACCAGCAGACGCTAGGATAAAGCCCAGTTTAGAACCCCATTGAGATTTTTCAGACATAGTTAAACTCCTAAAATTAGTGTTACAAAAGAAAAAGCTACTGCCCTTGGCAAATAGCCTCATCAGTACTCAAAATGAGCCTTTCTTTTGATTGATAGACTTGACTATCCTATCATGTTTTCTAAGGTCTGTCAAGAAAACCATTTTCACGTTATGATAAAGTAAAAAATTTCGCAAAAACGCTTGACTCTGACCTAGGGGGAGGGGTTATACTATCAATGTAATACTCTTCGAAAATCAAATTCAAACCACGTCAGCGTCGCCTTACCGTACTCAAGTACAGCCTGCGGCTAGCTTCCTAGTTTGCTCTTTGATTTTCATTGAGTATAAGGAGGAAATCATGTACCATATAAAAGAAGCTGCGCAGCTTTCGGGCGTCTCTGTCAAGACCCTACACCACTACGATAAGATAGGACTTTTGGTTCCTTTAAAGTCGGAAAATGGCTATCGAACCTATAGTCAGGAGGATTTGGAACGCCTTCAGGTTATTCTTTATTACAAATATCTAGGTTTTTCTTTAGAAAAAATAGCAGGGCTATTAAAGGAAGAAAGAGAAGATTTATTGCCTCATTTGACCAGGCAGTTGGACTATTTGACTCGAGAAAGGGAACATCTGGATACCTTGATTTCAACCTTGCAAAAAACCATTCAAGAACAAAAAGGAGAAAGAGAAATGAGCATTCAAGAGAAATTTGCTGGATTTAACTACCAAGACCATCAAAAATACCACCAAGAGGCGGTAGAGAAATATGGACAAGAAGTCATGGACCAAGCGCTGGAGCGCCAAAAAGGTCACGAAGACGAAGCTACGGCTGCCTTCAATCAAGTCTTTCGAGCCTTGTCACAAAATCTTCAAGCTGGTCTACCTGTAACAGCAACCGAAAATCAAGAAGAAGCCGCTAAACTCTTGCAAGCCATCCGTACTTATGGATTTGACTGCTCTATTGAGGTATTTGGTTATATCGGTAAAGGCTACGTCTACAACCCAGAATTTAAGGAAAACATTGACAAATTTGGACCTGGAACAGCCCAGTACACATCAGATGTGATTGCCTATTATGTCCAAACTCAGACAAAATAAAATCGGAGGAGCATTCTTCCGATTTTTACTAAATTCAAGCACTATTTGCTTAATAATTTTTCTACCACATTTAGTTTTCGCATGGTCAAATCTACATTAAAAAGCTTTTCAAGATAGTTGGTATGGAGTTTCTTTTGTTTAGCAGTTCTAGGGAGATAGAGGTAAAGGCAGTGGTTACCAATACAAATTTCTTCTTCACCGTAATCAATTTTCAATTTGTCTAAAGGGAGGCTTTGAATAGATTCTTGATAAAAAATCACGTGTATACGGTCATAAAGATAGTGTTCTCCAAAAGGGTTTTCTTGGACAATTTTTTTAAAATCACTTTTGTTCTTGATAACCATTTTTAAGTCGGCCCCAATTTTTTCCTTTATCAGAGTATGAACACATTCTCGTATTTCTTCTAAATCTAAATCACTTTCAAGAATGATATTCCCACTTTGAATATAGGTTCGAACTTGTTGAAAACCGGCTTCTGTTAAGATATCTACTAGATAAGACATTTTAGGGATAGCATTTTTTCCATTAGGAGTAACTCCCCTTAACAAGATAATATGTTCCAAAGGACTTCCTTTCTTTTGGGGCTGATTTAGCCATTAAATAATTCAGATTTAGATTGGGTTTGATCCCGCCACCCAACCAGTACAGAGGGCAGAAGTGATGTTAAACCCACCCGTGTGGGCATTGATATCCAGTACCTCGCCAGCAAAGTGGAGTCCAGGTACCAGCTTACTTTCTAGAGTTTTGGGATTGATTTCCTTGAGACTGACGCCCCCTTTGGTAACAAAGGACTTAGCAAGGGACATTTTACCAGTTACAGGAATTTTAAGTCCCTTGATAGACTGGACAAGTTGTTCGCGTTCCTTTTCAGTCAGTTGTTTGACTTTGTCAGGATAGCCTGGCACAAAAAATTCTGCCAAGTGTTCTGGAAGTAAAGTTTTTAAGGCATTTTTTAGAGATTTTTCCCGATTTTCTTCTAGAAATGTAGCCAAGTCTTTCTCAGAAAGTTGAGGCAAAACATCTAGCGAGAGAACCTCTCCGCCCTTGACAAAGCTGGACATACGCAGAGCAGCAGGGCCTGACAAACCAAAGTGGGTAAAGAGCAAATCGTGAGTGATGACATGCTTACCATAGCTTAGGGTCACATCGTCCAATGAAATTCCTTGCAAGGCCTTGTGTGGAAAATCTGTCAACAAAGGACTTTCAGCGGCTTCAAGATCGGTAATGGTATGCTTAAAATGACGGGCAATCTCGTGACCAAAACCAGTCGAACCAGTAGAGGGATAGGATTTCCCACCAGTTGTGACAATGAGTTTCTCACAAGTGAAGGTTTGGTCTGCGGACTTAAGGACAAACTGGTCGTCTATCTTTTTAACCGAAACAATCTCCGTTTTAGTAGCAACTCGACCACCGAGTTCAGTGATTTTCTTTTCCAAGGCCTCGATAATGGTCCGAGACTTGTCACTAGCAGGAAAGACGCGTCCGTGGTCTTCGACCTTAAGTTTAACACCATTTTCTGTAAAAAAATTAATGATATCATGGTTATCAAATTGGGAGAAGACACTGTAGAGAAAGCGCCCATTTCCAGGGATGCCAGCTAGTAGGTCATCTAGAGTTCCGTTGTTGGTTACATTGCAACGTCCCCCACCAGTACCAGCTAATTTTTTTCCAAGTTTCCGATTTTTTTCGATGAGGAGGGTTTTCTGTCCATAAAAGCTACTGGAAATCGTAGCCATCATACCAGCAGGACCTCCACCGATGACAATAGTATCAAAATGTTTCATAGCTCTATTGTACCACAAAAAAACAAGAGATGAAGTCACCTCTTGTCAAGAATGCAATTAATCAATTTCATATCCCATCAGCAAACCACCATCTTCTGCATAAAAACTGCAGAGACCAGATGTTGGGAGAATTTTAATATCCGCCTGTGGGAAATTTTCGCGGATTCGCTCTGAGAGCTGTTGGCAACATTTCTCGTTATTGCGTTGAGCCATGACAATACGACCACCAGCATATCCTGCTTTCACTAACTCTTCATATGCTGCCTGAATCGATTTCTTTGCTCCTCTTGCTTTTTGTAGCAATTCAAGGGTTCCAGTTTCACTAGCTTCTCCGACCATACGGATGTTGAGAAGGCCAACGACTGTACCGATAAGCTTGCTCAAACGGCCATTTTTCACCAAGTTATCGACTTTAGCTAGGACAAAAAGTAACTTGGTTTTTTCTTGATAGGCAGTGATAGCTTCAACCACTTCTTCAAAAGATAAGCCTTGGTCAATCAAATCATTTAATTTTTCTACGAGCAAGTCAACTTCTCCACCAGCAGACAAACTATCAATTACATGAATCTTAGTGTCAGGATGGTCTTCTAGATAAATATTCTTTGCTAGTTGAGCACTATTGTGACTGCCAGAAAGAGTACCAGTGATGGTTACTAGGAAAATATTTTTGGCTCCTTCAAATGCTCGCAAATAATCATCTGGGCTTGGACAAGCTGATTTTGAAGCTTCTGCAGTTGCATACATGGTTTCCATCATTTGGTCAATGTCAAGACTGGCATCATCAACAAAGACCTGATCAGCTACTTGAATGGTTAAGGGGACACTTACAAAGGTCGTGTCAATAGCTGGTGTTGCCAGCTGACGATAATCACAACCAGAGTCAGCAATAATCTTCCAAGTCATAGAAATTCTCCATCTTTGTCAGTTATACATTGACAAAGGTTCTGTCTTTTTTTACAATTATATCATGAAAGCCCTTGAAACAAAAGCCTCATCCGTCTGTTGTGACAAGTAGAAAGAAAATGTTATGTCTGAACGTAGAATCTCTGAAAAGTCTCTTGAAAATCTCAGAAAATCAAACCAAGAATCCAATTTATTAACTAGAGAAGCCATCGAAACAGCCCTCTTGCAACTCTTGGAAAAAAAGGACTTGACCAAGATTAGTATTTCTGAATTGGTCAAACGTGCAGGCGTTTCTCGTGCGGCCTTTTATCGCAATTATGATTCCAAAGAGGAGATTTTAGAAAGCGTATTTAAACGAACTGTCCACAATATTATGGAACAGTTGCATCATTATGATTTAAAGACAGACCTTTATCTGGTCTGGGTTCACCTTTTCCGAGAAGCAAGAAAGGAAGCCAGAGTGATTCAACTTGCCTTAGATTACCATCTGGAAAAAATCTTTGTCCAAGCCATGCAGGAGTTTCTGGAAAAATACCATGGAAAATCAAAAGGTGTCAGCTCTTATCTTCATTCCTTCTGGAGTTCAGCCATCGTCTCAGTCCTTTTAAAATGGATCAAGGATGGCATGAAGGTACCTGCTGAAAAGATTGCAGATTTACGGTTACCATTTTTTAAAAAATAGAGAAAAAGGAGAAGAGATATGACTGAAGAAAGACTAGCATGGGATGAGTATTTTGCAGCCCAAGCTCTACTAATTGCCAATCGTTCCACTTGTAAACGTGCCAAAGTGGGCGCAATTCTGGTAAAGGATAATAAGGTTATTTCAACTGGTTACAATGGTTCAGTGTCAGGAACCGAGCATTGTATTGACCACGAATGTCTGGTCATTGAAGGCCACTGTGTTCGCACCCTTCACGCTGAGGTCAATGCTATCCTTCAAGGTGCAGAACGTGGTGTTCCTAAAGGCTTTACAGCCTATGTAACCCATTTTCCTTGTCTGAATTGTACCAAACAATTGCTTCAGGTCGGTTGTAAGCGTGTGGTTTATATCAACCAGTACCGAATGGACGACTACGCCCAATACCTTTATCAAGAAAAGGGAACAGAATTGACTCATTTACCACTTGAGACAGTACAGACAGCTCTTAAAGAGGCTGATTTAATGTGAAAAATTATCAAAAATAAATGGTTTAGAAAGATTTTTAAACCGTTTTTTGGTATAATAAGAAGAATAAATTGAAAGAAGGAATTCCAAAAATGGGAAAAATTGAAGTTATTAATCATCCACTGATTCAACACAAATTGTCAATCTTGCGTCGTACAGATACTTCTACAAAAGCTTTTCGTGAGCTAGTAGATGAGATTGCAATGTTGATGGGGTATGAAGTACTTCGTGATCTTCCACTAGAAGATGTAGAAATCGAAACACCAATCACAAAAACAGTTCAAAAACAATTGGCAGGTAAGAAATTGGCCATCGTTCCAATCTTGCGTGCAGGTATCGGGATGGTTGATGGTCTCTTGAGCTTAGTTCCAGCCGCTAAAGTTGGCCATATCGGTATGTACCGTGATGAAGAAACGCTTCAACCAGTTGAGTATTTGGTGAAATTGCCTGAGGATATTGATCAACGTCAAATTTTTGTAGTAGATCCAATGTTGGCAACAGGTGGATCAGCAATCTTGGCCGTTGATTCTCTTAAAAAACGTGGCGCATCAAATATCAAATTTGTCTGCCTGGTAGCTGCTCCAGAAGGTGTAAAAGCCCTTCAAGAAGCTCATCCAGATGTAGAAATCTTTACAGCAGCCTTGGATGAACGCTTGAACGAACACGGATATATCGTCCCAGGTCTTGGAGATGCTGGAGACCGCTTGTTCGGTACGAAATAAAATCGAAAAGAAGAATGAATTGGAAAAGGATTTCCAGTCACGAAGGGAGGTTGAATTTTTGTTTCTGTCTGATGAAAACAGAGCAAAAATTTGACCTTTTTTGACCTAGATATTATAATAGTCTTATCTTCAGTCATTTGACCAATAAAATTAAAACTCAAAAGGAGAAATAAATGATTCCTGTAGTTATTGAACAAACAAGCCGTGGAGAACGTTCCTACGATATTTACTCACGTCTTCTTAAAGACCGCATCATTATGCTGACAGGCCCAGTTGAAGACAATATGGCCAACTCTGTTATTGCCCAGTTGCTTTTCTTGGATGCCCAAGATAGTACAAAGGATATTTACCTTTATGTCAATACACCTGGTGGTTCCGTTTCAGCTGGTTTGGCAATCGTTGATACCATGAACTTTATCAAGGCAGATGTCCAAACCATTGTTATGGGAATGGCAGCATCTATGGGGACGGTCATTGCATCAAGTGGAGCAAAAGGCAAACGTTTCATGCTTCCAAATGCAGAGTATATGATCCACCAACCAATGGGTGGTACAGGTGGAGGTACTCAGCAAACCGATATGGCGATCGCTGCAGAACACTTGCTTAAAACTCGTAATACCTTGGAAAAAATCTTGGCTGAAAATTCAGGTCAGTCAATCGAAAAAGTTCACGCAGATGCAGAACGCGATAACTGGATGAGTGCCCAAGAAACACTTGAATATGGCTTTATTGATGAAATCATGGCCAACAATTCATTGAATTAATGATCAAAGAAGGCAAACTCGACTGGGTTTGCTTTTTTTGGTATAATAGGGAGAGATTTCTTAGAAAGAGGATTTATCATGTTTGAAAAAGTCAATCGATCTGGCTTGATTATCTATCTTTACTATAATCGTGATGCCAAAAAATTGCAGGATTATGGAGATATTACCTATCATTCCAAGAAACATCGTTACTTACAACTCTATGTTCCAACTCAAGAAATGGAGCAATTGGTCGGGCGCTTGGGCAAGGAAAAGTTTATAAAAAAAGTCAGGGTTTGTCATATCCAAGAGCTGGAAACACCCTTTGTGGGCAATCTTCATCGAGAGGAAAACGTTATCATCGAAAAAGTTCAAGAAAAGTGTTGACAATTTTCTGATAATTCGGTATATTCTTAACATGCTATTTATTTAAGAAATAAGGAGACAAAAAAAGATGAAGAAAAAATTTGCCCTATCGTTTGTGGCGCTTGCAAGTGTAGCACTTCTTGCAGCCTGTGGAGAAGTGAAGTCTGGAGCGTCAAACGCTGCTGGTAACTCAGTAGAGGAAAAGACAATCAAAATTGGATTTAACTTCGAAGAAACTGGTGCCGTAGCTGCCTACGGAACATCTGAACAAAAAGGTGCCCAACTTGCCGTTGATGAAATCAATGCAGCAGGTGGTATCGACGGAAAACAAATCGAAGTAGTTGATAAAGATAATAAATCTGAAACTGCTGAGGCGGCTTCAGTAACAACTAACCTAGTAACCCAATCTAAGGTATCAGCAATCGTAGGACCTGCGACATCTGGTGCAACTGCAGCTGCTGTAGCTAACGCTACAAAAGCAGGTGTTCCATTGATTTCGCCAAGTGCGACTCAAGATGGATTGACTAAAGGTCAAGATTACCTCTTTATCGGAACTTTCCAAGATAGCTTCCAAGGAAAAATTATCTCAAACTATGTTTCTGAAAAATTGCAAGCTAAGAAAGTTGTTCTTTACACTGATAATGCTAGCGACTATGCTAAAGGTATTGCCAAAGCCTTCCGTGAAGCTTACAAAGGTGAAATCGTTGCAGATGAAACTTTCGTAGCAGGTGACACAGACTTCCAAGCAGCCCTTACAAAAATGAAAGGGAAAGATTTTGATGCTATCATCGTTCCTGGTTACTACACTGAAGCTGGTAAAATTGTAAACCAAGCGCGTGGTATGGGAATTGACAAACCAATCGTTGGTGGTGATGGATTCAACGGTGAAGAGTTTGTACAACAAGCAACTCCTGAAAAAGCATCAAACATCTACTTTATCTCAGGCTTCTCAACTACTGTAGAAGTTTCAGCTAAAGCAAAAGCTTTCCTTGATGCTTACCGTGCTAAGTACAACGAAGAGCCTTCAACATTTGCAGCCTTGGCTTATGACTCAGTTCACCTTGTAGCAAACGCAGCAAAAGGTGCTAAAAACTCTGGCGAAATCAAGGATAACCTTGCTAAAACAAAAGATTTTGAAGGTGTAACTGGTCAAACAAGCTTCGATGCAGACCACAACACAGTCAAAACTGCTTACATGATGACCATGAACAATGGTAAGGTTGAAGCAGCAGAAGTTGTAAAACCATAATAGAAAAATGTTGAAATAGGGAATGAGCCTCTGACTCACTCCCTGTTTCGATGTTTAATACTCTTTGAAAATCAAATTCAAACTGCGTCAACGTCGCCTTGCCGTACTCAAGTACAGCCTGCGGCTAGTTTCCTAGTTTGCTCTTTGATTTTCATTGAGTAAAAGAACCTATCAAAAAGTGAGGGAAAACCCTCGAAATTATAAATAGAAAGAGTGAATCTTATGCTCCAACAACTAGTAAATGGTTTGATTCTAGGTAGTGTTTATGCTCTGTTAGCCTTAGGATATACCATGGTTTACGGAATTATCAAGCTCATCAACTTCGCCCACGGTGATATTTATATGATGGGAGCCTTTATCGGTTATTTCTTGATTAATTCTTTCCAAATGAATTTCTTTGTAGCTCTTATTGTAGCTATGTTAGCGACAGCCATTCTTGGTGTCGTGATTGAGTTCCTTGCTTACCGACCTTTGCGTCACTCTACTCGTATTGCTGTTTTGATTACAGCTATTGGGGTTTCTTTCCTATTGGAATATGGGATGGTCTATCTGGTTGGTGCTAATACCCGTGCCTTCCCTCAAGCGATTCAAACAGTTCGCTATGATTTGGGACCAGTTAGCCTAACAAACGTGCAGTTAATGATTTTGGCCATTTCCTTGATTTTGATGATTTTGTTACAAGTCATTGTCCAAAAGACTAAGATGGGGAAAGCCATGCGTGCAGTATCCGTAGATAGCGATGCGGCGCAATTGATGGGGATCAATGTAAACCGTACTATCAGCTTTACCTTCGCTTTGGGGTCAGCTCTTGCGGGTGCGGCTGGTGTTCTGATTGCCCTCTATTATAACTCTCTTGAGCCTTTGATGGGAGTTACTCCAGGTCTTAAATCTTTCGTTGCCGCAGTACTTGGTGGTATCGGAATTATTCCTGGTGCAGCTCTTGGTGGTTTTGTGATTGGTCTATTGGAAACCTTTGCGACAGCCTTTGGAATGTCAGACTTCCGTGATGCTATTGTTTATGGAATCTTGTTGTTGATCTTGATTGTCCGCCCAGCTGGTATCCTTGGTAAAAATGTGAAAGAGAAGGTGTAAACGATGAAAGAAAATTTAAAAGTTAATATTCTATGGTTACTCCTTTTGTTAGCTGGCTATGGCTTGATTAGTGTATTGGTTTCAGTCGGAGTACTCAATCTATTCTATGTACAGATTTTACAACAAATCGGAATTAATATTATTCTGGCTGTTGGTCTCAACTTAATCGTTGGTTTTTCAGGCCAATTTTCACTTGGTCATGCTGGTTTCATGGCGATTGGTGCCTATGCCGCTGCTATTATTGGTTCTAAATCACCAACCTACGGTGCCTTCTTTGGAGCCATGCTGTTAGGTGCTTTGCTTTCAGGAGCAGTTGCCTTGCTTGTCGGAATTCCAACCTTACGCTTGAAGGGGGATTACCTTGCGGTAGCAACTCTCGGTGTTTCTGAAATTATCCGTATCTTTATCATCAATGGTGGAAGCCTTACAAATGGTGCAGCAGGTATCTTGGGAATTCCTAACTTTACAACCTGGCAAATGGTTTACTTCTTTGTCGTGATTACAACCATTGCAACCTTGAACTTTTTGCGTAGTCCAATTGGTCGTTCAACTCTCTCTGTTCGTGAGGATGAAATCGCTGCTGAGTCAGTTGGGGTTAATACGACTAAGATTAAAATCATCGCCTTCGTCTTTGGTGCTATTACTGCAAGTATTGCAGGGTCACTTCAGGCAGGATTTATCGGTTCAGTTGTACCGAAAGATTACACTTTCATCAACTCAATCAACGTTTTGATCATTGTTGTCTTTGGTGGACTTGGTTCCATTACAGGTGCTATTGTTTCAGCTATTGTTCTTGGAATTTTGAATATGCTTCTCCAAGATGTTGCTAGTGTGCGTATGATTATTTATGCTTTGGCCTTGGTATTGGTAATGATTTTCAGACCAGGTGGACTACTTGGGACATGGGAATTGAGCCTATCACGTTTCTTTAAAAAATCTAAGAAGGAGGAACAAAACTAATGGCATTACTTGAAGTAAAACAGTTAACCAAACATTTTGGCGGTCTAACAGCTGTTGGAGATGTGACTCTTGAATTGAACGAAGGGGAATTGGTTGGACTAATCGGTCCAAATGGAGCTGGTAAAACCACCCTTTTCAATCTCTTGACAGGTGTTTATGAACCAAGTGAGGGAACAGTAACACTAGATGGTCACCTTTTGAATGGAAAGTCACCTTATAAGATTGCTTCTTTGGGACTTGGACGTACATTCCAAAATATCCGTCTCTTTAAAGATTTAACAGTTTTGGACAATGTTTTGATTGCTTTTGGCAACCATCACAAACAACATGTTTTTGCTAGTTTCTTACGCTTACCAGCTTTTTACAAGAGTGAAAAAGAATTAAAGGCTAAGGCTTTGGAATTGTTGAAAATCTTTGATTTAGATGGTGATGCAGAAACTCTTGCTAAAAATCTTGCCTACGGACAACAACGTCGTTTGGAAATTGTTCGTGCTCTCGCTACGGAACCTAAAATTCTCTTTTTAGATGAACCAGCAGCAGGTATGAACCCACAGGAAACAGCCGAATTGACTGAGTTAATTCGTCGTATCAAAGATGAATTTAAGATTACGATCATGCTGATTGAACACGATATGAATCTGGTCATGGAAGTGACAGAACGTATCTACGTACTTGAATATGGTCGTTTGATTGCTCAGGGAACTCCAGACGAAATTAAGACCAATAAACGCGTTATCGAAGCTTATCTAGGAGGTGAAGCCTAATGTCTATGTTAAAAGTTGATAATCTTTCTGTGCATTACGGTATGATCCAAGCAGTCCGTGATGTAAGCTTTGAAGTAAATGAAGGAGAGGTTGTTTCCCTTATCGGTGCCAATGGTGCAGGTAAGACAACCATTCTCCGTACCTTGTCTGGTTTGGTTAGACCGAGTTCAGGAAAGATTGAATTTTTAGGTCAAGAAATCCAAAAAATGCCAGCTCAAAAAATCGTGGCAGGTGGTCTTTCACAAGTTCCAGAAGGACGCCACGTCTTTCCTGGCTTAACTGTTATGGAAAATCTTGAAATGGGAGCTTTCTTAAAGAAAAATCGTGAAGAAAATCAAGCCAACTTGAAGAAAGTTTTCTCACGCTTTCCTCGTCTTGAAGAACGGAAGAACCAAGATGCAGCTACTCTTTCAGGGGGGGAACAACAAATGCTTGCCATGGGACGCGCTCTTATGTCAACACCAAAACTTCTTCTTTTAGATGAACCATCAATGGGACTTGCCCCAATCTTTATCCAAGAGATTTTTGATATCATTCAAGATATCCAGAAGCAAGGGACAACTGTCCTCTTGATTGAACAAAATGCCAATAAGGCACTCGCTATCTCTGACCGAGGATATGTACTGGAAACAGGAAAAATCGTTCTATCAGGAACAGGAAAAGAACTCGCCTCATCAGAAGAAGTCAGAAAAGCATATCTAGGTGGCTAAAACAATCCAGTGGATTGTTTTAGCTGGCAGATGAAGATTGCGAAGTAATCATCATTATAGTCCGGGGGACCTTTTTAGTCAGTGAATAGAGATTGCGAAGCAATTATCTTTTCCAGTGGATTATTTTAGTCGGCATATTTAGGTTGCAAACAAATCTACATCTACACTGAAAGATGAATTTCTAATAATTGAAAAAATCGAATGAAACGTTTCTTACCTTCATTCACAGAGCTCGATTTTAGAGCTCTTTTTGCTAGCTTATTCATACTTTTCTGAATTTTGAAAAAGAAATGTAAGCGTTTGATAGATTTACAAAAAGATTGTATAATAGGGATAAGAATAAAAAAGGAGAAGTCTCATGGCAGTTAAAGATTTTATGACCCGCAAGGTAGTGTATATTAGTCCAGATACAACAGTATCTCATGCAGCAGATTTGATGAGAGAGCAAGGATTGCACCGCTTGCCTGTTATCGAAAATGATCAATTGGTTGGTTTGGTGACTGAGGGAACCATTGCCCAAGCTAGTCCATCCAAGGCAACAAGTCTTTCTATCTATGAGATGAATTATCTTCTAAATAAGACAAAAGTAAAAGATGTCATGATTCGCGATGTTGTCACTGTTTCAGGCTATGCGAGTCTAGAGGATGCAACTTATTTGATGTTGAAAAACAAGATTGGTATTCTTCCTGTCGTAGATAATCATCAAGTATACGGAGTTATTACGGACCGTGACGTTTTCCAAGCCTTTCTTGAAATTGCTGGTTATGGAGAAGAAGGAATTCGTGTGCGCTTTGTTACAGAAGATGAAGTTGGTGTCCTCGGAAAGATTGTTTCTTTGATTGCAGAAGAAAATTTGAATATCTCTCATACAGTCAATATTCCGCGTAAGGATGGTAAGGTCATTATCGAAGTTCAAATTGATGGTTCAGTTGATTTGATAGCATTAAAGCAAAAATTTGAAGCTGAAAATATTCAAGTGGAAGAGATTAGTCGTACTTCAGCAAAAGTTTTATAAGAAGGGAAGCCGAAAGGCTTCCTTTTATGTTTAATAAGGGATTAGAGCAAAAGATGGAAAGAAATGATAGATTATGGTATAATAAAACGATATAAAAAAGGAGTATTTATGGACATTTCAGAAATTCGTCAGAAAATTGACGCAAATCGTGAAAAATTAGCTTCTTTCAGGGGGTCTCTTTGACCTCGAAGGTTTAGAGGAAGAGATTGCCATCTTGGAAAACAAGATGACAGAACCTGATTTTTGGAACGATAATATCGCGGCCCAAAAAACGTCGCAAGAATTAAATGAATTAAAAAACACATACAACACCTTCCACAAAATGGAAGAGTTGCAGGATGAAGTCGAAATTTTATTAGACTTTTTAGCTGAAGATGAGTCGGTTCATGAAGAATTGGTAACGCAGTTATCCGAACTTGATAAGATGATGACCAGTTACGAGATGACCTTGCTCTTGTCAGAACCTTATGACCATAATAATGCGATTTTGGAAATCCATCCAGGATCCGGTGGTACTGAGGCTCAGGACTGGGGTGATATGTTGCTTCGTATGTATACTCGCTATGGAAATGCTAAAGGCTTTAAAGTGGAAGTATTAGATTACCAAGCAGGAGATGAAGCTGGTATCAAGTCAGTAACCTTATCATTTGAAGGACCTAATGCCTATGGTCTTCTCAAATCAGAAATGGGTGTTCACCGCTTGGTGCGAATTTCACCATTTGACTCTGCTAAACGTCGCCATACCTCTTTCACATCTGTAGAAGTAATGCCAGAATTGGATGATACCATTGAAGTGGAAATCCGTGAAGATGATATCAAGATGGATACCTTTCGTTCAGGTGGAGCTGGTGGACAAAACGTCAATAAAGTTTCAACAGGTGTGCGTTTAACACATATTCCTACTGGGACTGTTGTCCAGTCAACGGTCGATCGTACCCAGTATGGAAATAGAGATCGTGCCATGAAGATGTTGCAGGCTAAGCTCTATCAAATGGAGCAAGAAAAGAAAGCTGCGGAAGTTGATTCCCTCAAGGGTGAGAAAAAGGAAATCACATGGGGAAGCCAAATCCGTTCATATGTTTTCACGCCTTATACTATGGTAAAAGATCATCGAACTAGTTTTGAAGTTGCGCAGGTAGATAAGGTTATGGATGGAGACCTAGATGGTTTTATCGATGCTTATCTCAAGTGGCGAATCAGCTAAGATAGAAAGGAACTCACATGTCAATCATTGAAATGAGAGATGTCGTCAAAAAATACGACAACGGAACGACTGCCCTACGTGGTGTTTCGGTCAGCATTCAACCAGGAGAATTTGCCTATATCGTAGGTCCGTCAGGAGCTGGGAAATCAACCTTTATTCGTTCTTTGTATCGCGAAGTAAAAATCGAAAAAGGAAGCTTATCTGTTGCTGGTTTTAATCTAGTTAAAATAAAAAAGAAAGATGTCCCTCTCCTACGTCGTAGTGTTGGTGTTGTCTTCCAAGATTATAAACTGTTACCAAAGAAAACCGTTTATGAAAATATTGCTTATGCAATGGAGGTAATTGGAGAAAGTCGCCGTAATATCAAAAAACGTGTTATGGAAGTCTTAGACTTGGTTGGATTGAAGCATAAGGTTCGTTCTTTCCCAAATGAACTTTCAGGGGGAGAACAGCAACGGATTGCAATTGCACGTGCCATTGTAAACAATCCAAAAGTATTGATTGCGGACGAACCAACAGGAAACTTGGACCCAGATAATTCATGGGAAATTATGAACTTGCTGGAACGCATCAATCTCCAAGGTACAACTGTCTTGATGGCTACCCACAACAGTCAGATTGTAAATACCTTGCGCCACCGTGTCATTGCCATTGAAAATGGCCGTGTCGTTCGTGACGAAGCTAAAGGAGAATATGGATACGATGATTAGTAGATTTTTTCGTCATTTATTTGAATCGTTAAAAAGTTTGAAACGAAATGGCTGGATGACAGTAGCTGCTGTTAGTTCAGTTATGATTACTTTGACCTTGGTTGCAATATTTGCATCTGTTATCTTTAATACGGCTAAACTAGCTACAGATATCGAAAATAATGTCCGAGTAATGGTATACATTCGTAAGGACGTAGCTGATAATAGTGAGACCATTGAAAAAGAAGGTCAAACTGTTACAAATAACGACTACCATAAGGTATATGATGCTTTGAAAGGTATGTCAACCGTTAAAAGTGTTACGTTTTCAAGTAAAGAAGAACAATATGAAAAGTTGACAGAAACAATGGGGGACAACTGGAAAATCTTTGAAGGCGATGCCAATCCTCTCTATGATGCATATATCGTTGATACAAATACACCAAGTGATGTAAAGACAGTAGCAGAAGAGGCTAAAAAAATCGAAGGTGTATCAGAAGTTCAAGATGGTGGTGCTAATACAGAACGCTTGTTTAAGTTAGCCTCATTTATTCGTGTTTGGGGACTAGTTATCGCTGGATTATTGATTTTCATTGCGGTGTTCTTGATTTCTAATACTATACGTATCACCATTATTTCACGAAGCCGTGAAATTCAAATCATGCGTTTAGTAGGTGCTAAGAATGGCTATATCCGCGGACCTTTCTTGCTTGAAGGTGCCTTCATTGGTTTGCTTGGAGCAACACTTCCATCAGTTCTGGTATTTATTGTCTATAAAATGGTTTACCAATCTGTTAATAAGTCATTGGTTGGTCAGAACCTTTCAATGATATCACCAGAAGTATTCAGTCCACTGATGATTGCCTTATTATTTGTGATTGGAATTTTTATCGGTTCAATCGGATCAGGAATTTCAATGCGCCGATTCCTGAAAATCTAAAATAGAAGTATATTTGAGGAGATTTTAATATCTCCTTTTTTACTACAAAAATTTTAGAAAAAAGTCTACTTTTTTTTATAAAAGCCTTTACAAAAAAAATTAAAGTGGTATAATTGAATTATAGAAAGTGCAAACGTTTTCGTAAAACGTTTGCCTAAATAAAAATAAAGGAGATTTGAATGATGAAAGATACATTCAAAAATGTCTTGTCTTTCGAGTTTTGGCAAAAATTCGGTAAGGCTTTGATGGTGGTTATCGCGGTTATGCCGGCTGCTGGTTTGATGATTTCAATCGGTAAGTCTATCGTAATGATTAACCCAACTTTTGCACCACTTGTAGTTACAGGTGGAATTCTTGAGCAAATTGGTTGGGGGGTTATCGGTAACCTTCACATTTTGTTTGCCCTAGCAATTGGAGGAAGCTGGGCTAAAGAACGTGCTGGTGGTGCTTTCGCCGCTGGTCTTGCCTTCATCTTGATTAACCGTATCACTGGTACAATCTTTGGTGTATCAGGAGATATGTTGAAAAATCCAGATGCTATGGTCACAACTCTCTTTGGTGGTTCAATCAAAGTTGCTGATTACTTCATTAGTGTTCTTGAAGCTCCAGCATTGAACATGGGTGTGTTTGTAGGGATTATCTCAGGTTTTGTAGGGGCAACTGCTTACAATAAATACTACAACTTCCGTAAACTTCCTGATGCACTTTCATTCTTCAACGGGAAACGTTTCGTACCATTTGTAGTTATTCTTCGTTCAGCAATCGCTGCAATTCTACTTGCTGCCTTCTGGCCAGTAGTTCAAACAGGTATCAATAGCTTTGGTATCTGGATTGCCAACTCACAAGAAACTGCTCCAATCCTTGCACCATTCTTGTATGGTACTTTGGAACGTTTGCTCTTGCCATTTGGTCTTCACCATATGTTGACTATCCCAATGAACTACACAGCTCTTGGTGGTACTTATGACATTTTAACTGGTGCAGCTAAAGGTACTCAAGTATTTGGTCAAGACCCACTATGGCTTGCATGGGTAACAGACCTTGTTAACCTTAAAGGTACAGATGCAAGTCACTACCAACAATTGTTAGATACTGTTCACCCAGCTCGTTTCAAAGTTGGACAAATGATCGGTTCATTCGGTATCTTGATGGGTATGATCGTTGCTATCTACCGTAATGTCGATGCTGATAAGAAACATCAATATAAAGGTATGATGATTGCGACAGCTCTTGCAACATTCTTGACAGGGGTTACTGAACCAATCGAATACATGTTCATGTTTGTAGCAACACCTATGTATCTTGTTTACTCACTTGTTCAAGGTGCTGCCTTCGCTATGGCTGACGTAGTAAACCTACGTGTCCACTCATTCGGTTCAATTGAATTCTTGACTCGTACACCACTAGCAATTAATGCTGGTATTGGTATGGATATCGTTAACTTTATCTGGGTAACTGTTCTCTTTGCCGTAATCATGTACTTTATCGCAAACTTCATGATTCAAAAATTCAACTACGCAACTCCAGGACGTAACGGAAATTACGAAACTGCTGAAGGTTCAGAAGAAGCTAGTAGCGAAGTGAAAGTTGCAGCAGGCTCTCAAGCTGTAAACATTATTAACCTTCTTGGTGGACGTGCAAACATCGTTGATGTTGATGCATGTATGACTCGTCTTCGTGTAACTGTAAAAGATGCTGACAAAGTCGGTGATGCAGAACAATGGAAAGCAGAAGGAGCTATGGGTCTTGTCATGAAAGGACAAGGAGTTCAAGCTATCTACGGTCCAAAAGCAGACGTATTGAAATCTGATATCCAAGATATCCTTGATTCAGGTGAAATCATTCCTGAAACTCTTCCAAGCCAAATGACTGAAGCACAACAAAACACTGTTCACTTCAAAGGTCTTACTGAGGAAGTTTACTCAGTAGCAGACGGTCAAGTTGTTGCTTTGGAACAAGTAAAAGATCCAGTATTTGCTCAAAAAATGATGGGTGATGGATTTGCAGTAGAACCTGCAAATGGAAACATTGTATCTCCAGTTTCAGGTACTGTATCAAGCATCTTCCCAACAAAACATGCTCTTGGTATTGTGACTGAACCAGGTCTTGAAGTATTGGTTCACATTGGTTTGGACACAGTAAGTCTTGAAGGTAAACCATTTACAGTTCATGTTGCTGAAGGACAAAAAGTTGCAGCAGGAGATCTTCTTGTCACAGCTGACTTGGATGCTATCCGTGCAGCAGGACGTGAAACTTCAACAGTAGTTGTCTTCACAAATGGTGATGCAATTAAATCAGTTAAATTAGAAAAAACAGGTTCTCTTGCAGCTAAAACAGCAGTTGCTAAAGTAGAATTGTAATATACTTGAGGTTGGAAGCTGTATTCCAACCTCTTATTTTGGGAGAAAAGAATGAAATTTTTAACACTCAATACTCACAGTTGGATGGAGAAAGAAGCAGAGGAAAAATTCCAGATTTTGCTTGAGGATATTCTTGAAAAAGACTATGATTTGATTTGTTTCCAAGAAATCAATCAGGAGATCACTTCGCCAGTGGTGGAGGTTAATGACCTTTATCAAGCTTTGCCAGCAGCTGAGCCTATTCACCAAGACCATTATGTTAGACTTTTGGTTGAAAAGTTGTCAGAGCAAGGGAAAGATTACTACTGGACTTGGGCCTATAACCATATTGGTTATGACCGCTACCATGAAGGTGTGGCTATCTTGTCTAAAACACCTATTGAAGCAAGAGAAATTTTGGTTTCAGATGTGGATGATCCAACAGACTATCATACTCGCCGTGTCGCCCTGGCTGAAACTGTAGTTGATGGCAAGGACCTTGCAGTTGCCAGTGTCCACCTTTCTTGGTGGGATAAAGGTTTCCAAGAAGAATGGGCGCGATTTGAGGCTGTCTTGAAAGAATTGAACAAGCCACTTTTGCTGGCTGGAGATTTCAACAATCCAGCAGGTCAGGAAGGTTACCAAGCTATTTTAGCTAGTCCATTAGGCTTACAAGACGCTTTTGAAGTTGCTCAAGAGAAAAGCGGTAGCTATACCGTTCCACCAGAAATTGATGGCTGGAAGGGGAATACAGAACCCCTTCGAATCGACTATGTTTTTACTACCAAAGAGTTAGAGGTGGAAAATTTACATGTCGTATTTGATGGTAACAAGGGTCCGCAAGTTAGTGATCACTATGGCTTGAATGCTATTTTAAACTGGAAATAAGGACTGAAAAGAGGTTGGGATTCACAAATTCCAGCCTTTTTCTGACTAGAAAAGGTGCTGGAAATAGCCTAAATAAGTGAGACTACTGAAATGGAATAAAATGTGGTATAATTGATAGGATAGATAGAATCGAGGATATTATGTCATTTACGAAATTTCAATTTAAAAACTATATTAGAGAAGCCTTGGAGGAGTTGAAATTTATAACTCCAACAGAGGTACAAGATAAGTTGATTCCCATTGTCTTGGCAGGCCGAGATTTGGTTGGAGAATCAAAAACAGGTTCGGGTAAGACTCACACTTTCCTATTGCCGATTTTCCAGCAATTAGATGAAGCCAGCGATAGTGTTCAAGCAGTCATTACTGCACCGAGCCGTGAATTAGCTACTCAAATTTACCAAGCAGCCCGTCAGATTGCAGCCCACTCAGAGGTAGAAATTCGTGTGGTTAATTATGTGGGTGGTACAGATAAGGCTCGCCAGATTGACAAATTGGCAAGTAACCAGCCTCATATTGTTATCGGAACGCCTGGCCGTATTTATGACTTAGTTAAGTCTGGTGACCTAGCTATTCACAAGGCTAAGACCTTTGTGGTCGATGAGGCAGATATGACCTTGGATATGGGATTCTTGGAAACTGTTGATAAGATTGCTGGAAGCCTTCCAAAAGACTTGCAATTCATGGTCTTCTCAGCGACTATCCCACAAAAACTGCAACCATTCTTGAAAAAATACTTGTCAAATCCTGTTATGGAGAAAATCAAGACCAAAACGGTCATTTCTGATACCATTGATAATTGGTTGATTTCTACAAAGGGACGTGACAAGAATGCTCAAATTTACCAGTTGACTCAGTTGATGCAACCGTATTTGGCAATGATTTTTGTTAACACTAAAACGCGTGCTGATGAATTGTATTCATATCTGACTGCTCAAGGCTTGAAGGTGGCAAAAATCCATGGGGGTATTGCCCCTCGTGAGCGCAAACGTATCATGAACCAGGTGAAAAATCTGGATTTTGAGTATATTGTCGCAACAGATTTGGCAGCGCGTGGAATTGACATTGAAGGTGTCAGCCATGTCATCAATGATGCTATTCCGCAAGATTTGTCCTTCTTTGTTCACCGTGTTGGTCGTACTGGACGAAATGGCCTACCAGGTACAGCTATTACCCTTTATCAGCCAAGTGATGACTCGGATATCCGTGAGTTGGAGAAATTGGGAATCAAGTTTACTCCTAAGATGGTCAAAGATGGGGAATTTCAAGATACTTATGACCGTGATCGTCGTGTCAGCCGTGAGAAAAAACAAGATAAACTTGATATCGAAATGATTGGTTTGGTTAAAAAGAAAAAGAAAAAAGTCAAACCAGGTTATAAGAAAAAAATTCAATGGGCGGTTGATGAAAAGCGCCGCAAAACCAAGCGTGCTGAAAATCGTGCTCGCGGTCGTGCAGAGCGCAAAGCAAAACGCCAAACATTTTAATAGTAATTGTTGGAGTACTGAGCTCCAACTTTTTTTATTTATGAGAACGAACTATCTAAACAGAAACACTACATTAAAGACTGTAAATTGCGTTAAAAAATGGTATAATGATAAAGTTATATAGTCCCGATAAGATGGTAGGTATTCAGCACTAAGAAATTTCCTATCAGTACTTTGTAACTCTATAACACTATTTTTAAGGGGGGACATTTTTATGTCAGAACGTAAATTATTCACGTCTGAATCTGTATCTGAGGGGCATCCAGATAAGATTGCAGACCAAATTTCAGATGCGATTTTGGATGCTATTTTAGCTAAGGATCCAGATGCGCACGTTGCTGCTGAGACAGCTGTATATACTGGTTCCGTCCATGTTTTTGGTGAAATATCTACAAATGCCTATGTGGATATTAACCGTGTGGTTCGTGATACCATTGCAGAGATTGGCTACACCAATACAGAATATGGTTTTTCTGCTGAGACGGTGGGAGTCCATCCGTCACTTGTTGAGCAGTCACCAGATATTGCCCAAGGTGTTAATGAAGCCTTGGAGGTTCGTGGAAATGCAGACCAAGATCCATTGGACTTAATTGGAGCTGGAGACCAAGGGCTCATGTTTGGATTTGCAGTGGATGAAACAGAAGAGCTCATGCCATTGCCAATTTCACTCAGTCATAAGTTGGTTCGTTGTCTGGCAGAACTTCGTAAGTCTGGTGAAATCAGCTATCTTCGTCCAGATGCTAAATCACAAGTTACAGTTGAGTATGATGAAAATGACCGTCCAGTACGTGTGGACACAGTTGTTATTTCAACTCAGCACGATCCAGAAGTCAGCAACGAACAAATTCACAATGATGTCATTAGCAAGGTTATCAAAGAGGTTATTCCAGCCTCTTACTTGGATGAGCAAACAAAATTCTTCATCAATCCAACTGGTCGATTTGTAATCGGTGGACCTCAAGGAGACTCAGGCTTGACTGGTCGTAAGATTATCGTGGATACCTATGGTGGCTACTCTCGTCACGGTGGTGGTGCCTTCTCTGGTAAAGATGCGACTAAGGTGGACCGTTCTGCCTCATATGCAGCTCGTTATATTGCCAAGAATATTGTTGCAGCAGGTTTGGCTAAAAAAGCGGAAGTGCAATTGGCCTATGCTATCGGTGTTGCCCAGCCTGTCTCTGTCCGTATCGATACCTTCGGTACAGGAACAGTAGCTGAAAGCAAACTTGAAAAAGCGGCTCGTCAAATCTTTGATCTTCGCCCTGCAGGAATTATCCAAATGCTGGACCTCAAGCGCCCAATTTACCGTCAAACAGCGGCTTATGGACACATGGGACGTACAGATATTGACCTTCCATGGGAACGTTTGGATAAGGTAGATGCTTTGAAAGAAGCTGTAAAATAAAATCTTAAGAGGGGAACTTCCTCTCTTTTTAATATACTGTTTCCTCTAAAATCATTGAAATTATAGCCTGAATTTGATATGATGGTCTTATGGATAAAAGTAGAGCAAATCGTGTTGAGCACGATAAAAAGAGAATCGGTTTAATAGCCCTAGTAGCTATCTTCTCAGTAAGTATTTGTGTTCTTGGATCGATGATTGGCTACAAGGTATTTTCAAAACAAAACTTTGAACAAAAGATTGAATCGCTTAAAAAAGAGAAAGATGATCAATTGAGTGAGGGAAATCAGAAGGATCATTTTCGTAAAGGACAAGCCGAAGTGATTACCTATTATCCTCTCCAAGGGGAGCAAGTGATTTCGTCTGTAAAAGAAATCATAGTGCAGGATATTAAGGAAAATTTAGAAGACAAGGAGAATCTGGTTTTTTATTATACGGAGAAACAGGATTCGACTTTAAAAGGGATTGTCAACCGAAGTGTGATGAAACAAATCTATGATTTAACTTCGTCAAAAGTTGAAGAGACTGAAAAAACTAGTCTGGCAAAAGTACATTTGACAGAAGATGGCAAATCTTTTACACTTGATCAATTATTTTCAGATGCTAGTAAGGCTAAAGAGCAACTGATAAAAGAACTGACTTCTTTCTTACAGGACAAGAAATTGGAGCAAGAAAAGATTGATCAAGTTGTTAAAGGTTTCTCTGACCAAGACTTGTCTGCATGGAATTTTGATTACAAGGATAGTCAGATTATCCTTTATCCAAGTCAGTCAGTTGAAAATCTAGACGAGATTGCCTTGCCAGTATCTAGTTTCTTTGAAGTTATTCAGTCCTCTTATTTATTAGATAAGGATGCAGAGCTATATAAGGCTTATTATGAAAAGAAAAATCGTAAAGTAGTGGCCCTGACTTTTGATGATGGACCAAATCCTGCAACGACAAATCAAGCATTAGATACTCTTTCTAAGTATGGTATCAAGGCAACTTTCTTTGTTCTAGGTAAGAATGTTTCTGGAAATGAAGAGATTTTGAAACGCATGAAATCGGATGGACATGTCATTGGAAACCATAGTTGGAGTCATCCAGTGCTTTCAAAACTTTCCCTTGATGAAGCTAAAAAACAAATTACTGATACTGAGGATGCGCTAACTAAAGTGTTGGGTTCTAGTTCCAAACTCATGCGTCCGCCTTATGGAGCCATTACAGACGACATTCGCAATAGCCTTGATTTGAGCTTTATTATGTGGGATGTGGATAGTCTGGACTGGAAGAACAAAAATGAAGCAGCGATTTTGACAGAAATTCAACGAGAAGTCAAGAATGGTTCTATTATTCTCATGCATGATATCCATGCTGAGACGGTCAATGCTCTACCGAAGGTTATTGACTATTTGAAAGGGCAAGGGTATGACTTTGTGACCATTCCAGATTTGTTAGATACTCGTCTTAAAGCTCACCAGCTCTACTACGACCGCAATCAATAATACACAAAATCTAAAGAGAAAAGTTTTCCTTGAAAATTTGGCTCTTTGGATTTTCTTCTCATAGAAAGGAAAAATAATGAAATCTTATACTTTAAACAATGGTGTTACAATTCCAGTACTGGGATTTGGAACCTGGAAAGCTGAAAATGGAGAGATTGCATATCAAGCTGTACTAGAGGCTTTAAAGGCAGGCTATCGCCATATCGATACGGCAGCTATTTATAAAAATGAAGAAAGCGTTGGTCGTGCCATTCAAGATAGTGGAGTTCTGCGTGAGGAAATTTTTGTAACCAGCAAACTCTGGAATACAAATCATAGCTATGAGCAAGCTCGTCAGGCTTTTGAAGAGTCTTTAGAGAAACTTGGCTTGGATTATTTGGATTTGTATTTGATTCATTGGCCAAATCCAAAACCGCTCAGAGAAAATAACCACTGGAAAATCCGAAATTCAGAAGTTTGGAGAGCTATGGAAGACCTCTATCAAGAAGGCAAAATCCGTGCTATTGGAGTTAGTAATTTCCTTCCCCATCATTTGGATGCCTTGCTTGAAACAGCAACTATCGTTCCAGCGGTCAATCAAGTTCGTTTGGCTCCAGGTGTGTATCAAGAGGAAGTGGTAGATTACTGTCTAGAAAAAGGAATTTTATTGGAAGCTTGGGGCCCTTTTGGTCAGGGAGAACTGTTTGATAGCAAGCAAGTGCAAGAAATCGCGTTAAATCATGGTAAATCGGTTGCTCAGATAGCCTTGGCCTGGAGCTTAGCAGAAGGATTTTTACCACTTCCAAAATCTGTCACAGCTTCTCGTATTCAGGCTAATCTTGATTGCTTTGGAATTGAACTGAGTCATAAGGAACGTGAAACCTTAAAAACAATTGTTGTTCAGTCTGGTGCTCCACGAGTTGATGATATGGATTTCTAGAAAATCATAAAAAGAATTGTACATTGTGCTAATTTTTGATATAATAGTCAGCAGGAAAGAAAGTCTTATGGCGTTCTTCAAGCGAACTTGGGATAGTGGGAGCCAAGTAGGGCAAAATAAAGAACTGGCGCTTTCTGTAATATTTTTAAAAACAATGAAGTAATAAATTAGGGTGGAACCGCGTTTCTGACGCCCCTAGTCGCAAGGCTTGGGTGTTGAAATTCGGTTCTTTTTGAATTCGTCTAATGCCTAAGTAGAAAGGAGCATAATGCTTAAAGGATCTTGTTTATGTAAAGCAGTGACCTACACTCTAGATGAGGAATTATCGGAATTAGTTTTTTGTCATTGCTCATTTTGTCGGAAAGCAACTGCGTCTGCCTATACAGTTAATGCTAAAGTTAGCAGTGAAAAGCTAGTATTGCATGGAAAAGAAAAGCTTGTTTCCTATAGTTCTTCTCCAGGAAAACAGCGTTATTACTGCCAGAACTGTCATAGTCAAATTTTCACTGTTCAAGAAAATATACCAGAAGTCTGTGCTTTGAAATTAGGTACAATAGATGAAAGCGATCAGAATTTACAAACTGTTCCTAAACGTCATATTTTTCAGGACCCAGCCTTTTCTTGGTTGCTTGAAAAATAAATCTAAGAAGATAATATAAATTAAAGGAGTATTCAATGTCTAAGAAATTAACATTTTACTGCGTCAGTGGCAGAGACCTCCTTACAGTCGGGCTACCCCACGCTCAGCACTAGAGTGCCTGAGCTAGACGCAGTACTAACTCGTCTTGCCTCGTATAATCGACGAGGCAGACTCGTGTCGCAAGTAATTTATATAAAAAGGAGTAAATAATGTCTAAAAAATTGACTTTCCAGGAAATCATCCTTACTTTGCAACAATTTTGGAATGACCAAGGTTGTATGCTCATGCAGGCTTATGACAATGAAAAAGGTGCGGGAACAATGAGTCCTTACACTTTTCTTCGTGCTATCGGACCAGAGCCATGGAATGCGGCTTATGTAGAGCCATCACGTCGTCCTGCGGACGGTCGTTACGGGGAAAATCCTAACCGTCTTTACCAACACCACCAATTCCAAGTAGTTATGAAGCCTTCTCCATCAAATATCCAAGAACTTTACCTTGAATCTTTGGAAAAATTGGGTATCAATCCTTTGGAGCATGATATTCGTTTCGTTGAGGATAACTGGGAAAATCCATCAACTGGTTCAGCTGGTCTTGGTTGGGAAGTTTGGCTTGACGGTATGGAAATCACTCAGTTCACTTATTTCCAACAAGTCGGTGGATTGGCAACTGGCCCTGTGACTGCGGAAGTTACCTATGGTTTAGAGCGTTTGGCTTCTTACATTCAAGAAGTAGACTCTGTCTATGATATCGAATGGGCTGATGGTGTAAAATACGGAGAAATCTTCATCCAGCCTGAGTACGAACACTCAAAATATTCATTTGAAATTTCGGATCAAGAAATGTTGCTTGAAAACTTTGATAAGTTTGAAAAAGAAGCTGGTCGTGCTTTGGAAGAAGGTTTGGTTCACCCCGCCTATGACTATGTTCTCAAATGTTCACATACCTTTAACCTGCTTGATGCGCGTGGTGCCGTATCTGTAACCGAACGCGCAGGCTATATCGCCCGTATCCGTAACTTGGCCCGTGTCGTAGCTAAAACCTTTGTCGCAGAACGAAAACGCCTAGGCTACCCACTTTTGGATGAAGCAACACGAGCTAAACTCTTAGCAGAAGACGCAGAATAGTGAGTAATATTGTGCTCTAAAATCGTTAGAGGCAAGTCGAAGACTTGCTAGAGGGATATGCACCGCCGTACTGTTATGTGGGGATTTTTGAAACCTTAGGTTCAAAAATTAGTCAGCTAAATCCACTTTGATGAGACTGTTGGAAATCTTGATCAATTTAGTATTAGATTTCCATACAGACTCACAAAGTTAGTTAGCGACGTCCCCAGTACCTAAGGTGCATATCAAAAAAGATTGAAGAAAATGTAAAGGAAAAAACATGACAAAAAACTTATTAGTAGAACTTGGTCTTGAAGAATTACCAGCCTATGTTGTCACACCAAGTGAAAAACAACTGGGCGAAAAAATGGCGGCCTTCCTCAAGGAAAACCGTCTGTCTTTTGAAGCTATTCAAACCTTCTCAACACCACGTCGTTTAGCTGTTCGTGTGACTGGTCTTGCAGACAAACAGTCTGATTTGACAGAAGATTTCAAGGGTCCAGCAAAGAAAATTGCCTTGGATAGTGATGGAAATTTCACCAAAGCAGCCCAAGGATTTGTTCGTGGCAAAGGTTTGACGGTTGAAGATATCGAATTCCGTGAAATTAAGGGTGAAGAATATGTCTATGTCACTAAGGAAGAAATTGGTCAAGCAGTTGAAGCCATTGTTCCTGGTGTTGTAGATGTCTTGAAGTCCTTGACTTTCCCTGTCAGCATGCACTGGGCTAACAACACCTTTGAATACATCCGCCCTGTTCACACTTTAACTGTTCTTTTAGATGAAGAAGAGTTTGATTTGGATTTCCTTGATATCAAGGGAGACCGTGTCAGCCGTGGTCATCGTTTCTTGGGGAAAGAAACCAAAATTCAGTCAGCTTTGAGTTATGAAGAAGATCTTCGTAAGCAGTTTGTAATCGCAGATCCACGTGAACGTGAGCAAATGATTGTTGACCAAATTAAGGCAATCGAAGCTGAGCATGGTGTAAGTATCGAAATTGATGCGGACTTGCTTAATGAAGTCTTGAACTTGGTTGAATACCCAACTGCTTTTATGGGAAGTTTTGATGCTAAATACCTTGAAGTACCAGAAGAAGTTTTGGTGACTTCGATGAAGGAACACCAACGTTACTTTGTTGTTCGTGATCAAGATGGAAAACTCTTGCCAAACTTCATTTCTGTTCGTAACGGAAATGCAGAGCATTTGGAAAATGTTATCAAAGGAAATGAAAAAGTCTTGGTAGCTCGTTTAGAAGACGGTGAATTCTTCTGGCGTGAAGACCAAAAATTGGTGATTTCAGACCTTGTTGAAAAATTAAACAATGTCACCTTCCATGAGAAGATTGGTTCCCTTCGTGAGCACATGATTCGTACGGGGCAGATTGCTATTCTCTTGGCAGAAAAAGCTGGCTTGTCAGTGGATGAAACAGTTGACCTAGCTCGCGCAGCTGCCATTTACAAGTTTGACTTGTTGACTGGGATGGTTGGTGAATTTGACGAGCTCCAAGGAATTATGGGTGAAAAATATGCCCTTCTTGCTGGGGAAACTCCAGCGGTAGCAGTTGCTATTCGTGAACACTACATGCCTACATCAGCTGAAGGAGAGCTTCCAGAGAGCAAGGTCGGTGCAGTTCTTGCCATTGCAGACAAATTGGATACGATTTTGAGTTTCTTCTCAGTAGGTTTGATTCCATCAGGTTCTAATGACCCTTATGCCCTTCGTCGTGCGACCCAAGGTGTGGTTCGTATCTTGGATGCCTTTGGTTGGCACATTGCTATGGATGAGCTGATTGATAGCCTTTATGCATTGAATTTTGACAGCTTGACTTATGAAAATAAAGCTGAAGTTATGGACTTTATCAAGGCTCGTGTTGATAAGATGATGGGTTCTACTCCAAAAGATATCAAGGAAGCAGTACTTGCAAGTTCAAACTTTGTTGTGGCGGATATGTTGGAAGCAGCAAGTGCTCTCGTAGAAGCAAGCAAGGAAGAAGACTTCAAACCATCTATTGAATCGCTCTCTCGTGCCTTTAATTTGGCTGAGAAGGCAGAAGAAGTTGCCACAGTTGATTCAGCACTCTTTGAAAATGATCAAGAAAAAACCTTGGCTGAAGCAGTAGATACGCTTGTTTTATCAGGTTCTGCAAGTCAGCAATTGAAACAACTCTTTGCGCTTAGTCCAGTTATTGATGCTTTCTTTGAGAATACCATGGTAATGGCAGAAGATCAGACTGTCCGTCAAAATCGTTTGGCTATCTTGTCTCATTTAACTCAAAAAGCAGCTAAACTTGCTCGTTTTAACCAAATTAACACTAAATAAAATTTGATAAACGGACTTTATCTTATCACAAAGGAGAAGAAATGGATCAGAAAAAAATTGATCGTATCAACGAGCTTGCTAAAAAGAAAAAAGCAGAAGGCTTGACACCAGAAGAAAAAGTGGAACAAGCTAAACTACGTGAGGAGTACATCGAAGGTTATCGTCGCTCTGTTCGTCACCACATTGAGGGAATCAAAATTGTGGATGAAGAAGGAAACGATGTTACACCAGAAAAACTACGCCAAGTCCAACGTGAAAAAGGTTTACATGGTCGTAGTCTTGATGATCCAAACTCATAATAAATATTCTTTCTTTTAGTAAAGATATATGAAATAATAACCAAAAGACTAGCAATTTGTGTTTGCTAGTCTTTTTTCGTTAAAAAAGGAACCAAGATGGTTCCTAAAGTTATTAGTTACTTGCTCCAGATGTAGCGTCTGCGCCACCACCGTGACCACCGGCATCACCTGAATCAGAAGCTCCAGATGTAGCATCTGCATCACCGTGACCATGTCCGCCAGCAGGAGCTGCAGCATTTCCACCGACTAAACGTTGACCAGTTGTATTGAGGTACCAGTCAAGCCATGGTTGGAAATTAAAGATAATTTCATTAATTCCAGCATATGAACCATCTGGGTAGTACATTGCTTGGTAATTATGGGTATTAATAACACCTTCAGGTGTTCCTGGCACAATTGTACGGACATATTCTTGATCCCCGTTACGCAATACGCCGACAACCCATTCAACGTTTTTCATTCTAGAATCTGGTAATGTACCGTGTACTGTTCCTAATCTATTTCCTGATTGAGCACGTACACGTTTACCAAACATTGTATCTGGGTCTTGGTGTGCGTTATTAAAGTACAAGAATTGATTATTATCATCTGCAAATGTCAATTCAAATGGCATTGCTTTCAAGAACATGTCAAGTTGGTTAACTGTCAAGATACCGTGGTCTAATTTAACGTAAGTATCTCCAGAAACAGCTCCAACAAGTTCAGCAGCTTTTTCTACCCATTCAGGATCATCTGGATCAACACCTTGGATAGTAGTTGCAATTGAATTTGTACAATATAAATCTTCTGGCTCAATTGGTTTTGGTTTTTTCAATTTTGAAACAACTCCTACATATTTTACAAAATTATCCAAGCAAGTTTCGAGGAATTTAACTGTTCCTTCATTCGTGATATTGCCCTCTGCGTCAAAAGCTTCTTTGGCTTTACCAAGAAGGAATTCGTTTCCAGGAAGTGTATAGGCATTGACACCTGGAGCGTCAAGAATCTTACGAAGGTGAACTTGGGCACGAGAAGTACCTTGGTCGTAGTAAGAAGCTCCCACAATCATGACTGGTTTGTTTTCAAATGGATGAACCTCGTATGAAAGCCATTCAAGAACTGATTTAAGAGAAGCTGAGATTGTGTGGTTGTGCTCAGGAGTAGCAATAATGACACCATCAGCACGCGTAATTCTGTTATACAAGAGACGCAATTGGAAGCTTTCGTCCCATTTTTCGTCTTGGTTAAACATTGGAACTTCATCAATTTCGAGAACTTCTAATTCAAATTTGAGTTTGAAGTGACGACGGATGAATTCCAAGAGTTTACGGTTATATGATTGATCGTAGTTTGATCCTACAAGTCCAACAAATTTCATTCTTTTTGGTCTCCTATCTTACAAATTTTCCCAGTCAAAGTCTTCAGCATCTTTGCGAAGTAGGGCTTGTGCGTTGCGCAATTTTTCTGTAATTTTTACAAAGATACGGAAGTCGTCAAAAGTGGCATCTAATTTTTTGATAACATCAAGATCCACTAGAACTCCACTTGGATTGAAGGCTTGAAGAGAATGTGAAAGCAAGAATTCATCTGGAAGGACACTTGCTTTGATTTCTGGGGCATTCAAGATTTGGCGAAGTTGTAATTGGGCACGTGATGAACCAAGCGTACCATATGAAGCACCTGTAATCATGATTGGTTTGTTCAAAAGTGGATAGATACCATAAGACAACCAAGCAAGAGCGCTCATCAAAACAGCTGGGATAGAGTGGTCATACTCAGGAGTACCAATAATAACGCCATCTGCCTCTTCAATTTTAGCAGCAATTTCTAAAATTTCAGCAGGTACTTGCTTGTCAGCTGGTTTGTTGAAGACAGGAATGTCTTTAATTTCAACAAGTTCAATTTCAGCTTTTTCAGCAAAGTGTTTTTGCATGTATTGAAGCAATTGGCGGTTTGTAGAACGTTTTGAATTTGTTCCAACAATAGCAATAAGTTTTAACATGAGATTTCCTTTCTCTTTTTACATAATACAATTTTAAAACTCCATTGAAACATTTGTTTCTATAGAGTAGGAATTCCTGAAGAACAGCTTAGGTGACCTTCCTTATCGATGAGGATAGCTTCGATGCCCTCCAAACTTTCGACTTGCCAGAGGATAGAAGCAGGTCTTTCTCCAAATAGACGAGTTGTCCAGATTTCACCATCAACTGATTTATCAGAGATGATTGTTAGACTCGCTAGTTCCGTTTCAACAGGATATCCTGTTTGGCTGTCAAAAATATGATGGTAATCTTTTCCATCGACAGTCAGGTGACGTTCATAAATGCCTGAAGTCACGACAGATTTATTGACAACAGGGATGGTCATTAAGTGATTTCCCCTCGGATTGGCTGGGTCTTGAATCCCGATTTGCCAAGGCTGATTTCCTCTTGCCTGATTTTTTCCAATAGTCAGGATATTCCCTCCCAGATTGATCAAGGCAGATGTCACTCCCTCTTTTCTCAGAAATTGAGCAACTTTATCCGCACTATAACCCTTGGCTAAACAACCTAGGTCTATCTTCATTCCTTTCTGTTTTAGAAACACAGTAGAAGTAGAAGAATCTAACTCGATATAATGAGGATTGATTAAAGGGAGAATTGATTCGATTTCTTGAGGCTGGGCAACTTTGGCATCTGAAAAACCGATACGCCAGGTTTGAATCAAGGGACCAATGCTGATATTGAGATGGCTAGATGGCGCGAGGCTATGCTCTAATCCAAGTGAAATCAGTTCGAACAGGTCTGGATGAACCTTGACGGGGGCTATTCCAGCTTGATGATTGATTTCCATCAACTCAGATTCTTGGCTATTGGCATTGAAGCGGTATTCGAGCTCTCTGAGTAAATCAAAGGATTTCTGGATCAAGCTATCGGCTCGTTCATCTACTAATGCAATAGTGATAGTAGTCCCCATTAGCCGTTCGGAATGTGAACTAAGAGGCAAGCTACCAACTCCTTTCTTTTATGAAAAGAAGGCTGAAATATAGTAAATTTATATTAAATTTAACCCCTTACATTTTCTTTTCATGATACTAGCATACCATAAAGTCAGCGTTTTCACAAATAAAATTTGTAAACTTGTCAAGAAATATGCTCAGAAAATAAAGAGTAATTGTAAGAAAGACTGATAAAATACAGATTATTTACATTTTTTTACAAAAAAAACGGGAAAATTAGCAAAACTCTTGTAAACGCTAACAGTAAATGTTATACTAGAGGGGTAAATTTAAAATTGAAGGTAGGAATTTTTCTATGAGTAAAATCGTTGTAGTTGGTGCTAACCACGCTGGTACAGCATGTATTAATACTATGTTGGATAATTTTGGAAATGAGAACGAAATCGTTGTATTTGACCAGAACTCTAACATCTCTTTCCTAGGATGTGGAATGGCTCTTTGGATTGGTGAACAAATTGACGGTGCTGAAGGCTTGTTCTATTCTGATAAAGAAAAATTGGAAGCTAAAGGTGCTAAGGTATACATGAATTCACCAGTTCTTTCAATCGACTATGATAACAAAGTAGTTACAGCAGAAGTTGAAGGGAAAGAGCACAAAGAATCATACGATAAATTGATTTTCGCTACAGGTTCTACACCAATCTTGCCACCAATCGAAGGTGTTGAAATTGTTAAAGGAAACCGTGAATTTAAAGCAACTCTTGAAAATGTACAATTCGTTAAATTGTACCAAAATGCTGAAGAAGTGATTCATAAATTGGCTGACAAGAGCCAACACCTTGACCGTATCGCCGTTGTTGGTGGTGGATACATCGGTGTTGAACTTGCTGAAGCTTTTGAGCGTCTTGGAAAAGAAGTTGTCCTTGTTGACATCGTAGATACTGTCTTGAACGGATACTACGACAAAGACTTCACTCAAATGATGGCGAAGAACTTGGAAGACCACAACATCCGCTTGGCGCTTGGTCAAACTGTTAAAGTAATTGAGGGTGACGGTAAAGTTGAACGCTTGATTACTGATAAAGAAACTTTCGATGTGGATATGGTTATCCTTGCAGTTGGTTTCCGTCCAAACACAGCCCTTGCTGATGGAAAAATTGAACTCTTCCGTAACGGTGCCTTCCTTGTAGACAAGAAACAAGAAACATCTATCCCAGGCGTTTACGCAGTAGGTGACTGTGCGACTGTTTATGACAACGCTCGTAAAGACACTAGCTACATCGCTCTTGCTTCAAATGCTGTTCGTACTGGTATCGTTGGTGCATACAACGCTTGTGGACATGAATTGGAAGGAATTGGTGTTCAAGGTTCAAATGGTATCTCAATCTACGGTCTTCACATGGTTTCAACTGGTTTGACTCTTGAAAAAGCGAAAGCTGCTGGTTACAATGCAACTGAAACAGGCTTTAACGATCTTCAAAAACCAGAATTTATGAAGCATGACAACCATGAAGTTGCCATCAAGATTGTCTTTGACAAAGATAGCCGTGAAATTCTTGGTGCACAAATGGTTTCACACGATTCTGCAATCAGCATGGGAATCCACATGTTCTCACTTGCTATCCAAGAGCATGTGACAATTGATAAATTGGCATTGACAGACCTATTCTTCTTGCCACACTTCAACAAACCATACAACTACATCACAATGGCTGCCCTTACAGCTGAAAAATAAAATTTGATGAACTATCTGTCCTTAAGTTAAGGTCAGATAGTTTTTTAATCAATGTGTACCCATACAATTACATTATTTTTATCTTGTGATTCCTTCTAATCTAACTTAAAATGAAATGGTAGCTACCAATACAAATGATGAGGATAAAGAAATGACTGAAAATCGTTATGAACTAAATAAAAACTTGGCGCAGATGCTCAAGGGTGGGGTTATCATGGACGTTCAGAACCCTGAACAAGCCCGTATTGCAGAGGCTGCTGGTGCGGCAGCTGTGATGGCCTTGGAACGAATTCCGGCTGATATCCGTGCGGCTGGTGGGGTTTCCCGTATGAGTGATCCAAAGATGATTAAGGAAATCCAAGAAGCGGTTAGCATTCCAGTAATGGCCAAGGTCAGAATCGGGCACTTTGTTGAAGCTCAGATTTTAGAGGCTATTGAAATTGACTATATCGATGAGAGTGAAGTTTTATCTCCAGCTGACGACCGTTTCCATGTGGATAAGAAAGAATTCCAAGTTCCTTTTGTCTGTGGAGCTAAGGATTTGGGCGAAGCCTTGCGTCGTATCGCTGAAGGTGCTTCTATGATTCGTACCAAAGGAGAACCGGGTACGGGGGATATCGTCCAAGCTGTTCGTCATATGCGTATGATGAATCAGGAAATTCGCCGCATTCAAAACCTACGTGAGGACGAACTTTATGTTGCTGCTAAGGACTTACAAGTCCCTGTAGAATTGGTTCAATACGTCCATGAGCATGGAAAATTGCCAGTTGTAAACTTTGCTGCTGGAGGTGTTGCAACACCAGCAGATGCCGCGCTGATGATGCAATTAGGGGCAGAAGGTGTATTTGTCGGTTCAGGTATTTTCAAGTCAGGAGATCCTGTTAAACGAGCGAGTGCCATTGTCAAAGCGGTAACCAATTTCCGAAATCCTCAGATCCTAGCTCAAATCTCTGAAGATCTAGGAGAAGCCATGGTGGGTATTAATGAAAATGAAATCCAAATTCTCATGGCTGAGCGAGGGAAATAGATGAAAATTGGAATATTGGCCTTGCAAGGTGCCTTTGCAGAACATGCAAAAGTGCTAGATCAATTAGGTGTCGAGAGTGTTGAAATCAGAAATCTAGATGATTTTCAGAAACATCAGAGTGATTTGTCGGGATTGATATTACCTGGTGGAGAATCTACAACCATGGGCAAGCTCTTACGTGAGCAGGACATGCTGATTCCCATTCGAGAAGCCATTCTATCTGGCTTACCAGTGTTTGGGACCTGTGCAGGTTTAATTTTGCTGGCTAAGGAAATTACTTCTCAGGAAGAGAGTCATCTAGGAACTATGGATATGGTAGTCGAGCGCAATGCCTATGGGCGCCAACTAGGAAGTTTCTATACGGAAGCAGAATGTAAGGGAGTTGGCAAGATTCCGATGACCTTTATTCGCGGGCCGATTATCAGTAGTGTTGGAGAAGATGTAGAAATTCTAGCAACAGTTGACAATCAAATCGTTGCAGCCCAAGAAAAAAATATGCTGGTAACTTCCTTTCATCCAGAATTGACTGATGATGTAAGCTTGCACCAGTACTTTATCAATATGTGTAAAGAAAAAAGTTGAGAAAAAATTCTCAACTTTTTTACATATAATAAACAATGGCAATGTATTGGAGGGCAGATGCTGCTAGGATAAAGAGATGCCAAATCATGTGGAAATAAGGTTTTTTCTTGGCGTAAAATCCAGCTCCAACTGTATAACAGAGTCCGCCAGTTACCATGAGACTCCAGAAAATTGGCGTTGTTTGACTGATAATGGCAGGAATGATAGCCAGAACCAACCAGCCCATAATCAGGTAAAGAGCAAGGCTAAATTTCTCATTGACTTTTTTAGCAAAGATTTTATAGAGAATACCAAAGATGGTCGTTCCCCACTGGATAGCAATAATCAGATAGCCAAACCAGTTATTCATCAAAGTCAGTACGACAGGTGTATAAGAGCCAGCAATAGCAACATAAATCATAGAATGGTCAATGATTCGCAAGACATATTTGTGGGTCGAACCATAGGCCATAGAGTGATAAATGGTGGATGATAGGAACATGAGAAAGAGACTAATAACGAAAATGGAAACGCCGATAGAGGATAAAAATCCGTGTGTCTCATAACTATAGGTTGATGAAATAGGCAGTAAGATGAGCATGATGACTGCACCTACGGCATGGGTCACACTATTAGCAATCTCTTCTCCGAAACTGAGTTGTTTGCTGAGTTTAAGACTAGTGTTCATTGGATTACCTCCTCTTGAGTATGATCGATTAAGGCTAGGGTTTGATGATAGAGTTTAACGGTTTGGCAGCTGGTTTGGATAATGGGGTTAGCTGGGTCAATTCCTTGGTTCATGTAGTCCACAAAAGCATCGTAGAGTTGGTCTGAACTTGCTTGAGTTTGGAGAGTATTAAGTGTCTGAGCTATTTCTTGAATAGAGAATACCGACTTGAGGGTTGTGATAGCAATCAGACGGGCAATCTGTTGGCGTTGGTATTTTTTCTTGTCAGGCTTTGTTAGGTAACCATGTTTCACATAATTGTTGACCATGGATGCTGTCAGGCCCTTGTCTTTATCAGGAGAGATAGGGGAGCAGACCTGATTGACATAGAGCAAAACCTGGTCCAGATAGAGGTCAATATTTGGGATTTCTGCCCATTTTGGGTAGGAAAAGGTAGTTTTCATTTTCAACTCCTTTTTATCTAGTTTTAATAACTAGATTATAAAATAATAGAAATAGAAAGTCAAGTTTTAACTGCTTGTAGAAAGACTTAAATTATGCTATGATGGGAGAAACTAGTCAGAAATGAGGAGAAAAGATGGAGATTCGTTTAGCTTTTCCAAATGAAGTAGATGCCATCATGCAGGTGATGGAAGATGCTAAAAAATGTTTAGCAGATGTTGGTAGTGACCAGTGGCAAAATGGTTATCCAAATGCTGATATTATTACTGAGGATATTATCTCAGGTCAAGCCTACGTAGCCTTGGAAGAGGGAGAATTACTAGCTTATGCAGCCGTGACCAAGAGTCCAGAGGCAACCTATGAAGCCATTTATGAAGGAAAATGGCAATCTGGAGAGTCAGAGTACCTAGTCTTTCACCGTATTGCTGTGGCAGCAGATGTGCAGGGACAGGGGGTTGCTCAGACTTTCCTAGAAGGCTTGATTGAAGGATTTGATTACCTAGATTTTCGCTCAGATACGCATGTTGCAAACGAGGCCATGCAGCATATCTTTGAAAAACTCGGTTTTAAACAGGTTGGTAAGGTTCCAGTTGATGGCGAACGCTTGGCCTATCAAAAATTGAAGAAATAATGCAAAAGAAGTACGTAAAAATGCTCTACTTTTCGCCAATAGGAACCTTGTCTTTGGTTGCTGACGAGCAATATCTGTATGGCATTTGGGTGCAGGAGCAGAAGCATTTTGAGAGGGGACTAGGAGATGAGACGATAGAAGCAGTTGTTAGTCATCCCATTTTAGACCCAGTTATTACTTGCTTAGATGCTTACTTTAAAGGTAAGTCTCAGGATTTATCCAACTTGCCCTTGGCTCCAATCGGAACGGATTTTGAAAAGCGAGTTTGGTCCTATTTACAGAGAATTCCTTATGGTCAGACAGTGACCTATGGACAAATAGCCCAAGATCTGCAAGTGGCTTCTGCTCAAGCAATTGGCGGAGCGGTAGGACGCAATCCTTGGTCTATCCTAGTACCTTGTCATCGTGTGCTGGGAGCATGCAAGCGTCTGACAGGTTATGCTGCAGGAGTGGAAAAGAAAGCTTGGCTCTTGGAGCATGAAGACGCAGATTTTAAAGATATAAACAATAGAAAGTGAAACACATGTTAGAATTTATCGAATACCCAAAATGTTCAACTTGTAAAAAAGCAAAACAAGAATTAAACCAACTCGGTGTAGACTATAAAGCTGTTCACATCGTGGAAGAAACACCTGGTCAAGAAGTCATTTTAAACTGGCTAGAGACCTCAGGTTTCGAGTTGAAGCAATTTTTCAACACCAGTGGAATCAAATACCGTGAATTAGGACTGAAAGATAAGGTAGGAAGTCTGTCAAACCAAGAAGCAGCTGAGTTGCTAGCAAGCGACGGTATGTTGTTAAAACGCCCCATTTTAGTAGAAAATGGAACTGTTAAGCAAATCGGTTATCGAAAACCTTATGAAGAATTGGGATTGAAATAGTTTTTATCTATCTCTTTGATAGATAAAATATATAACCTCCCTGTTTCAAAGTATGATAAACTAGTAGGTAGACAAAGTCTGTATCTGACCGTAGCAAATAATTTCATTGACGGCAGAAGTATGGTAGAATGAATCATTATCAGGAGAGGATGTTTTTATGAATGTTACAACGATTTTAGCATCAGATTGGTACCAAAACTTGATGCAATTGATTCCGGATGGCAAGCTTTTTAGCTTGCGTTCGGTCTTTGATGGAATTCCGAGAATTGTCCAACAACTTCCAACAACGATTATGTTGACAATTGGTGGTGCTCTTTTTGGCTTGGTTTTGGCACTTCTTTTTGCCATTGTGAAAATCAATCGTGTCAAAATTTTATATCCCTTGCAGGCCTTCTTTGTTAGTTTCTTAAAAGGGACACCGATTTTGGTGCAACTCATGTTGACCTACTACGGAATTCCTTTGGCTTTGAAAGCTCTCAATCAGCAATGGGGAACTGGTTTCAATATCAATGCGATTCCAGCCGCTGCTTTTGCGATTGTCGCCTTTGCTTTCAATGAAGCAGCTTATGCGAGTGAAACCATTCGTGCAGCCATTCTCTCAGTCAATCCTGGTGAGATTGAGGCGGCACGCAGTCTGGGTATGACCCGAGCACAAGTTTATCGTCGCGTAATTATTCCAAATGCAGCCGTTGTGGCAACTCCAACCTTAATCAATTCCCTCATCGGCTTGACCAAAGGAACTTCCCTAGCCTTTAGTGCGGGTGTTGTGGAAGTATTTGCCCAAGCTCAGATTCTGGGTGGAGCTGATTATCGTTACTTTGAGCGCTTCATCTCCGTTGCCCTTGTTTATTGGGTAGTCAATATCGGAATTGAAAGCCTCGGTCGTTTCATCGAGAGAAAAATGGCTATTTCTGCACCCGATACAGTGCAAACAGATGTGAAAGGAGACCTTCGTTAATGATTAAGATTTCGAATTTAAGCAAATCCTTTTCAGGACAGACTGTCTTGGATCATCTGGACTTAGATATTCAAAAAGGGGAAGTTGTAGCCTTGATTGGTTCTTCAGGAGCTGGAAAATCAACTTTTCTTCGTAGTCTCAATTATCTTGAAACTCCTGACAGTGGATCAATTCAGATTGATGATTTCTCAGTTGATTTTTCTAAAATCACTCAGGAAGAAATCCTGGCCCTACGCCGCAAGCTGTCCATGGTTTTCCAACAGTTTAATTTGTTTGAACGCCGAACAGCACTTGATAATGTAAAAGAAGGCTTGGTTGTTGTCAAGAAATTGTCTGACCAAGAAGCGACTAAGATTGCCAAGGAAGAGTTGGCTAAAGTTGGGCTTTCTGATCGTGAAAACCATTATCCTCGACATTTATCAGGTGGACAGAAGCAACGGGTTGCCTTGGCGCGTGCTCTTGCTATGAAACCAGATGTCTTGCTCTTAGACGAACCAACTTCAGCTCTTGACCCAGAATTGGTCGGTGAAGTAGAGAAGTCTATTGCAGATGCTGCTAAGTCAGGTCAAACCATGATTTTGGTTAGTCATGACATGTCCTTTGTAGCTCAAGTTGCGGATAAGATTCTCTTCCTAGATAAGGGGAAAATCATTGAGTCTGGAACACCGGATGAGATTATCCACCATCCTAAAGAAGAGCGAACAAAAGAATTCTTCGCTAGTTACAAACGGACTTATATTTGATATAATAGATAAAGAAAAACTCAGTTAGCTGGACTAGCTGAGTTTACTCTTTAAAAAAGATAGAAATGAGAGAAATCATGCTACTGCAACTATTTTCTTTATATTTCGAGAGTTTGATCTTGACCACCATCCTCGTCCTGATTTTTTTAGGGATTTGGATTGGACTGAGAGCCATGTCGGGAGTTGATAAGACAGCCAAGGCTCGCCAAGCCCATCTCTATGATATGATTATGATTGGTGTTTTGGTTGTTCCAGTATTATCCTTTGCGGTTATGAGTTTAATTCTTGTTTTCAAGGCATAATCCTTGCGTGATTGACAAGAAAGAGTTAGAATAAAGATAGTTACAACAAGAAAGAAGGAAACTATATGTACGATACTATTATTATCGGTGCTGGACCTGCAGGTATGACTGCAGCCTTGTATGCTGCTCGAAGCAATCTGAAAGTAGCCTTGATTGAAGGTGGTCTGCCAGGTGGTCAGATGAATAATACATCTGATATTGAAAATTACCCTGGATACGCTAATATTAGTGGGCCAGAATTGGCAGAAAAGATGTTTGAACCGCTTGAAAATCTTGGTGTTGAGCACATTTATGGTTATGTTGAAAATGTCGAAGACCATGGTGATTTTAAGAAAGTGATGACTGATGACCAAACATATGAAACTCGTACCGTTATCGTAGCGACTGGCTCTAAACACCGTCCTTTGGGAGTACCTGGAGAAGAAGAACTGAACAGTCGTGGTGTTTCTTACTGTGCCGTGTGTGATGGTGCTTTCTTCCGTGACCAAGATTTGTTGGTAGTTGGTGGCGGAGATTCAGCTGTCGAAGAAGCCCTCTTCTTGACTCGTTTTGCTAAGACTGTTACCATTGTTCACCGTCGTGACCAACTTCGTGCCCAAAAGGTTTTACAAGACCGCGCCTTTGCGAATGAGAAAATCAGCTTTATCTGGGATTCTGTAGTTAAGGAAATCAAGGGTGAAAACCGAGTAGAATCTGTCGTATTTGAAAATGTGAAAACAGGTCAAGTGACAGAGCAAGCCTTCGGTGGCGTCTTTATCTATGTTGGTTTGGACCCTCTTAGTGATTTTGTTAAAGAATTGAATATCCAAGATCAGGCAGGCTGGATTGTGACAGACAATCACATGAAAACTGCAGTTGACGGTATCTTTGCAGTTGGAGATGTTCGCTTGAAAGACCTTCGACAAGTAACAACAGCAGTTGGAGATGGAGCTATCGCTGGTCAAGAAGCTTACAAGTTTATCACCGAACATAGTTAATCATAAAAAAAGTTTCCAATCAGATGACTGGAAACTTTTTTATAGTCTATTTCGGAAAACTTCGTACATGAGAATGGCTGCAGCAACACTGGCATTGAGACTTTGAACATGTCCATTCATCGGAATGGTAATCATCTCATCAACCTGTTTTTTGATGTTGCTAGAGATGCCTTTTCCTTCATTTCCGATGATGAGGGCAATTTTCCCTTTTGTATTCCACTTGTGGCAAGGAGTACCATTCATATCCGTTCCAAAGGTCCAGAACCCTTCATCCTTGAGTTTGTCTAAGGTTTGACTGAGGTTGGTTACTCGAGCAATCGGTACGTGTTCAATAGCACCTGTGGCCGTTTTGGCAACGACAGGAGTAACTCCGACAGCACGGTGCTTGGGAATGATGACACCTGAAACGTTGGTCGCATCGGCTGTTCGCAAGATAGAACCTAGATTATGGGGATCAGTTAGACCATCCAGAATCAATAGCAGTGGATTTTCTTCTTGGCGTGTTTTGGCAAGGATGTGATCCAGCTCGCTATAGGCAAATTCAGACACTCGTAGAACAAAACCTTGATGAACAGCACCTTCAGTCATCTCAGTGAGGGATTTTTTTGAGGTCCAAGAAATGGATACCTTCTTTTCTGTAGCCAGTTCCTTGACTTTCTCAACATTCTTACCTCGGAGATCTTCTTGGAGGTAAAGTTTGTTCCCTGTGTTTGCAAGGAGGGCTTCGGTAACGGCGTGGACGCCATAGACAATATCATTTGTTTTCATGCCTCTATTATAACACAAAACCCCGTCTTGCAACGGGATTTTATTTATTCAAGAATCAGTAGACCATCTTTAACTTCAAATGGGTCTTTTTCATTGATACGATCGTAAAACATGATTCCGTTGATGTGGTCAATTTCATGCTGAACAACGATGGAGTTGTAGCCTTTGAGCTTGATACGGTGTTTTTCGCCGTCCTTGTCAAAGTAGTCAACAGTAACGCGAGCATGGCGAACAACATAGCCAGGCACATTGCGGTCAACAGAGAGGCAACCTTCTCCTTCGCCAAGAGCAGCGTCTTGAACAGAGTGAGAGACGATTTTTGGATTGTACATAATGGCTTGTAAGTCGTAGGCTTCCTGCGGAGTTTCACCTTCTTCAACAATGTTTGGTACCAAAACAGCGATAATACGTTTTGAGATATCTAATTGAGGAGCAGCAAGTCCAACACCACCTCGGAGCCCCATCTTTTCAGCCATGACAGGATCTTGGGAATGTTTGAGGAATTGCATCATCTTTTCACCGAGAATGATTTCCTGGTCAGACAAGGGGAAAGTGACTTCCTCAGCAACCGCGCGTAGAGTTGGATTTCCCTCGCGGATAATATCTTTCATATCAATTAAGTGAGCAGCTTTTGTAATACGTTCTATTGCAGACATTTTCTCTCCTTTCATTACCTCTACATGATATCACAAAATGACAAGGATTGAAAGTATTACAGCCTTTAGGATTTATAGAAAATAGATAGGAAGTTCAATTCAATTGTGAAAGAAATACTTATCTGTGATATAATAAAAAGAAAAGGCTTGCATTAGAAAGTAGGGAGAATGAAGATGCAAAGAAGACAAGATAGACATAAACGTGGACCAGTTTTTCATTTTGTGAGAGGCTTTGTAAACTTTTTTAGGAGTTATCGCAAGTGGAGCAATAAGGGATTTGTGGCGATACTCTTGCTAGCAGTTGCTTTATCAATGGGCTTGGTCTTGTTGTTTGAAAGCTTCCAAGGAATCCCCTTAACCAGTCAAAAAAAGGATGCCATTTCTCAAGAAGCAAATAAGACGAACCAAAATACTAAAGATCAGGAAGAGGAAAAAACTGCTAGAATTATGGCCAATGGGGACCTCCTTTATCATATTCCTATTTATCGTTCGGCTTTAAAAGAAGATGGGACCTATGATTTTCATGAGAATTTTGATTATGTGAAACCATGGCTCAAACAAGCAGACCTAATTATAGGTGATTTTGAAGGTACTGTGAACAAGGACCACTATTTGGCAGGTTATCCTCTATTTAATGCACCTGGTGAAGTTATGGATGCCATCAAGGATGCCGGTTATCAAGTGCTAGACTTGGCGCATAACCATATCCTAGATTCACAAATAGAAGGTGTGGTTTCAACAGCAGATGCTATTGAGAAGGCAGGAATGACACCTATTGGAGTGTATACGCATGAGTCACGTGATCAAGCTCCACTGGTTATCAAGGAAGTGAACGGCATCAAGGTTGCACTTTTAGCCTATTCTTATGGTTTTAATGGAATTGAGCAAAGTATTTCTCAAGAAGACTATAACCGCTATCTTTCAGACCTAAATGAAGACAAGATGAAGGCTGAAATTGAACGAGCAGAGAAGGAAGCAGATATCACCATTATCATGCCTCAGATGGGTGTGGAGTATCGCTTGGAACCAACTGAAGAACAAAAGGCTCTTTATCACAAGATGATCGATTGGGGAGCGGATATTATCTTTGGAGGGCACCCTCACGTAGTTGAACCATCTGAAACGGTTGAAAAAGATGGGGACAAGAAACTCATTATCTATTCAATGGGGAACTTCATTTCCAATCAACGAATTGAAACCATGCAAGATGAAGAGAATGCTAAGTGGACAGAGCGCGGCGTGCTCATGGATGTGACTATTAAGAAAAAAGCCGGTAAGACGACAATCGAAACTGCAAAAGCGCATCCTTCTTGGGTAAACCGTACACCAAAAGGAACCTATTCTCCAGAAGGTTATCCACTATTCCTATACCAAACTTATATCTTAGAAGATTTTATCGAGGGTGGTAGTCATCGTGACCAGTTAGATGAAGCGACTAAGGAACGAATTGATACAGCCTACAAAGAAATGAACGAACATGTGGGATTGAAGTGGGACTAGCTTGAATCCAGAGGAAAGTAAATGACGATTAAGGTAATTGCAACAGATATGGATGGGACCTTGCTGGATGCTAGAGGCCAGCTTGATCTCCCACGTTTGGAAAAGATTTTAGATCAGTTGGATAAAAGGGGTATTCGTTTTGTCATTGCGACTGGGAATGAAATTCACCGCATGAGGCAACTACTGGAGCACTTGGTCGATCGGGTGGTTCTGGTTGTTGCAAACGGTGCTCGTATTTTTGAAAACAATGAACTGATTCAGGCTCAGACTTGGGATGATGCCATTGTCGATAAGGCTTTGGCTCATTTTAAGGGTCGAGCGTGTCAGGATCAGTTTGTTGTAACGTCTATGAAGGGTGGTTTCGTCAAAGAAGGTACGATTTTTACAGACCTTGAAAGTTTTATGACTCCAGAAATGATTGAAAAATTCTACCAACGGATGCAATTTGTGGACGAATTAACCTCTGACCTCTTTGGTGGTGTGCTCAAGATGAGTATGGTTGTTGGTGAGGAACGTTTGAGTTCGGTCTTGGAAGAAATCAATGACCTCTTTGATGGCCGTGTTCGTGCTGTATCGAGTGGCTATGGTTGCATTGATATCCTTCAAGCTGGAATTCATAAAGCATGGGGCTTGGAAGAATTACTCAAGCGCTGGGACTTGACCTCCCAACAAATCATGGCTTTTGGTGACAGTGAAAATGATGTTGAAATGCTTGAAATGGCTGGAATTGCCTATGCGATGGAAAATGCTGATGATAAAGCCAAAGCTGTGGCGACTGCTCTAGCGCCAGCCAATAGCCAAGGAGGAGTTTATCAAGTCTTGGAGAACTGGTTAGAAAAAGGAGAATGAAGTGGCAGTACAGTTATTAGAAAATTGGCTCCTAAAGGAACAAGAAAAAATCCAAACCAAGTATCGTCACTTAAATCAGGTTTCTGTTGTAGAGCCAGACATTCTTTTTATTGGGGATTCCATTGTCGAATATTATCCTCTGCAGGAACTATTTGGGACTGCAAAGACGATTGTCAATCGAGGCATTCGAGGTTATCAGACAGGGCTGTTATTAGAGAATCTGGATGCGCATCTGTACGGTGGGGCGGTAGATAAAATTGTCCTTTTGATTGGGACAAATGATATCGGAAAAGATGTGCCTGTGAATGAGGCTCTCAATAATCTCGAATCTATCATACAATCCATTGCTCGCGATTATCCACTGACAGAGATAAAATTGCTTTCCATTTTGCCAGTCAATGAGGGCGAGGAGTACAAGCAGACAGTCTATATCCGCACGAATGAAAAAATTCAGAAATGGAATCAAGCCTATAAAGAACTTTCCTCTGCCTATATGCAGGTAGAATTTGCGCCAGTTTTTGATAGTTTGACAGACCAGGCAGGCCAACTCAAAAAAGATTATACAACTGATGGGTTGCACCTTAGTGTTCCCGGTTATCAGGTTTTGACAAAATCTTTGAAAGACTATCTTTTGTAGTTAATTGCTTTCCTTTTTGCATTTTTGAGTTAGATAAGGTATAATGGTTTTATTGTCTTTTGGGGTCGTTACGGATTCGACAGGCATTATGAGGCATATTTTGCGACTCGTGTGGCGACGTAAACGCTCAGTTAAATATAACTGCAAAAAATAACACTTCTTACGCTCTAGCTGCCTAAAAACCAGCAGGCGTGACCCGATTTGGATTGCTCGTGTTCAATGACAGGTCTTATTATTAGCGAGATACGATCAAGCCTTGTCTAGCGGCTTGATAAGAGATTGATAGACTCGCGGTTTCTAGGCTTGAGTTATGTGTCGAGGGACTGTTAAACGAATACATAACCTATGGTTGTAGACAAATATGTTAGCAGATGTTTGGACGTGGGTTCGACTCCCACCGGCTCCATTGATAATTTACATTGTTTTGTAAATCTTTCTAAAACGTTGTTTTTACAACGTTTTTTATTTTATTCTTTGGTATTCTTTTGCAAAAAAAGAATACAACATTTTGTTGTATCCTAAATATTAAATCAAGTCCTGAATTTTCTTAAGTTTTTATCATATTTTCTGTTATAATTAAGGTGCCTTAAGAAAAATAATGAAAAAACTAAATGTTTTTCATATAGTTTTCATTTTTTGTGTTATAATTAAGGTGCCTTAAGAAAAATATTAAGGTGCCTTAAGAAAAATATTAAGGTGCCTTAAGAAAATAATGAAAAAACTAAATGTTTTTCATATAGTTTTCATTGTTTTAATAGTTTAAAGTCAATCTTATTTTTCTCTAATAGAAAATAATGAAAAAGTAGGTTTAGAAAGAGGTAAGTATCTATGTCTTCTCATAAAAAAGTGTCACTCTCTGAGATTAATCAATCTATCGATACTCCAAATAACAATCATTTCTGGCAAAATTTAAATGCCTTTTTAGGTCCGGGTGCTCTTGTCGCAGTTGGTTATATGGATCCAGGAAACTGGATTACCAGTGTAGTCGGTGGTGCTTCCTATAAGTATAGTCTCTTGTTTGTTATCTTGATTTCATCTCTCATTGCCATGCAACTTCAGCAGATGGCAGGAAAGCTTGGTATTGTAACCCAGATGGACCTGGCTCAAGCAACGGCTCATCATTCACCTAAATGGCTTCGTTATAGTCTATGGGTGATTTTAGAATTAGCCTTGATGGCGACAGATCTGGCAGAAGTTCTAGGTTCAGCGATTGCTCTCAATCTTCTCTTTAAGATTCCGATTATGATAGCAATTCTCTTGACCGTGTTGGATGTTTTTCTCTTATTGCTTCTGATGAAATTTGGCTTTAAGAAGATTGAAGCTATTGTGACAACACTGATTTTAACCATTCTAGCAATTTTTACCTATCTGGTAGCTTTGTCACATCCAAGCTTCCAAGGAATCGTTGAGGGTTATCTACCGAATGCAACCTTATTTGAAAGTCCCTTGCCAGGGCATGAAAGTCAATTAACCTTGGCACTAGGGATCGTGGGAGCAACGGTTATGCCCCATAACCTCTATTTGCATTCTTCCTTGTCTCAAACTCGGAAAATCAATCACAAGGACAAGAATGATGTTCGAAAAGCCGTGCGCTTTATGACCTGGGATTCAAATCTCCAATTATCCTTGGCCTTTGTGGTTAACTCCCTTCTATTAATTCTCGGGGCGGCTCTCTTTTTCGGCCATGCATCTGAGATTTCTGCCTTCTCTCAAATGTATAATGCCTTGCAGGATTCTACTATTGCAGGAGCTATAGCTAGCTCGACCTTATCAACCTTGTTTGCCTTGGCTTTATTAGCCAGTGGTCAAAATTCGACAATTACGGGTACCTTGACTGGACAAATCGTTATGGAAGGTTTCTTGCATATGAGATTACCTCAATGGTTCATTCGTTTGGCAACTCGTCTCTTTGCCTTGTTGCCTGTCATGATTGTAGCGGTTCTGTTTGGTCATCAGGAAAAAACATTGGATCAGTTATTGGTTTATTCACAAGTCTTTCTTTCGATTGCTCTTCCATTTTCAATCTTCCCACTGATTTATCTAACTTCTAAGAAATCACTGATGGGAGAATTTACCAATGCCAAATGGAATACCCTCCTTGGCTATATCGTTTCCATTATCTTAACAATTCTCAATGTGAAATTGTTATTTGATATTTTCTAAGAAATTCACCCGAGTTATAAAACAAGTATATAAGAAAAAAGATACCCAAGATTTCTTGGGTATCTTTTTTAAAATAAACGGAAGACATGGGATTCGAACCCACGCACGCTGTTACACGCCTACCGCGTTTCCAACACGGCCTCTTAAGCCTCTTGAGTAATCTTCCAATACTTACTCAAATAGTCTACCATAAAGGCTCTTATCTTGCAATAAAAATTTTGGAAATAAGAAAAATGATAGATTTTGAAAGAAAATGACAAAAAGCGCTTGACTTTGAAAGAAAGTGTGATAGAATGAATAGTGTAAACGATAACAGGAGGTGATTCAGTGTTAAAAACAGAGCGGAAGCAACTGATTTTAGAGGAGTTAAATCAACATCATGTAGTTTCTCTAGAAAAATTAGTTAGTTTGTTAGAAACGTCAGAATCAACGGTTCGAAGAGATTTGGATGAGTTGGAAGCGGAAAACAAGCTTCGTCGCGTGCATGGTGGAGCAGAATTGCCCCATTCCTTGCAGGAAGAAGAAACCATTCAAGAAAAATCTGTCAAAAACCTTCAAGAGAAGAAGTTGCTAGCTCAGAAGGCGGCCTCTCTCATCAAGGAACAAGATGTCATCTTTATTGATGCTGGAACAACAACTGCTTTTTTGATCCATGAATTGGTCAATAAGAATATTACTGTTGTGACGAATTCGATTCACCATGCCGCACAGTTGGTTGAAAAGCAGATTCCAACTGTCATGGTTGGAGGAAGTGTCAAGATGGCTACAGATGCTAGCATCGGGGGCGTTGCTCTTAACCAGATTAACCAATTGCACTTTGACCGTGCCTTTATCGGGATGAATGGTGTGGACGATGGTTATTATACGACTCCTGATATGGAGGAGGGGGCTGTGAAGCGTGCTATTTTAGAGAATGCCAAACAGACCTATGTCTTGGTGGATTCGTCAAAAATTGGACAAACTTGCTTTGCTAAGGTAGCACCACTCAAACGAGCTATTGTTATCACAAGTCAAGGGCATGAGCTCTTGCAGACTATTAAGGAGAAAACGGAGGTAATAGAAGTATGATTTATACAGTCACACTCAATCCGTCTATTGACTATATCGTTCGTTTGGACCAAGTCCAAGTCGGTAGCGTCAATCGAATGGATAGTGATGATAAGTTTGCTGGAGGGAAAGGAATCAATGTCAGTCGTGTCTTGAAACGCTTGGATATTCCAAATACAGCGACTGGATTTATCGGAGGTTTTACTGGTAAATTTATCACAGATACTTTGGCTGATGAAGCAATCGAGACACGTTTTGTCCAAGTGGCAGAAGATACTCGTATCAATGTTAAAATCAAAGCAGACCAAGAGACAGAAATAAACGGGACTGGTCCAAATGTGGAACCAGCCCAGTTAGAAGAATTGAAAGCTATTTTGTCTAGTTTGACTGCAGAAGACACGGTTGTATTTGCGGGTTCAAGTGCTAAGAATCTAGGTAATGTTATCTACAAGGAGCTAATTGCCTTGACCCGTCAGACTGGTGCGCAGGTGGTTTGTGATTTTGAAGGACAGACCTTGATTGATAGTTTGGACTACCAGCCACTTCTTGTAAAACCAAACAATCACGAACTTGGAGCTATCTTTGGAGTGAAACTCGAAAGTTTAGATGAAATTGAAAAATATGCTCGTCAGTTACTGGCTAAAGGTGCTCAAAACGTCATTATCTCTATGGCTGGTGACGGTGCTCTTCTTGTCACATCTGAGGGAGCTTACTTCGCCAAACCTATCAAGGGAACAGTCAAAAATTCAGTTGGAGCTGGTGACTCTATGGTTGCCGGATTTACAGGTGAATTTGTCAAATCTAAAGATGCAGTAGAAGCCTTCAAATGGGGAGTGGCTTGTGGAACGGCAACCACCTTCTCAGATGATTTAGCAACAGCAGAATTTATTAAAGAAACATATGAAAAAGTTGAGGTAGAAAAAAGATGAAAATTCAAGACCTATTGAGAAAAGATGTTATGTTGCTGGATTTGCAGGCGACTGAAAAAACAGCTGTCATTGAAGAGATGATTAAAAGTTTAACAGACCACGGTTATGTGACAGATTTTGAAACCTTTAAAGAAGGAATTTTGGCGCGTGAAGCCTTGACTTCTACAGGTTTGGGTGACGGAATTGCTATGCCTCACAGCAAAAACGCAGCTGTCAAAGAAGCGACAGTTCTCTTTGCCAAGTCAAATAAGGGTGTTGACTACGAGAGCTTGGATGGGCAACCAACTGATCTTTTCTTTATGATTGCAGCTCCAGAAGGTGCCAATGACACCCACTTGGCAGCCTTGGCAGAATTGTCTCAATACTTGATGAAAGACGGTTTTGCTGACAAACTTCGTCAAGCAACATCAGCTGACCAAGTTATCGAACTTTTTGACAAAGCTTCAGAAAAAACTGAAGAGCCTGTTCAAGCGCCTGTCAATGAATCTGGTGACTTTATCGTGGCTGTTACAGCTTGTACGACAGGTATTGCCCACACTTATATGGCCCAAGAAGCCCTTCAAAAAGTGGCTGCTGAAATGGGTGTTGGAATTAAGGTCGAAACCAACGGTGCTAGTGGTGTTGGTAACCAACTAACTGCGGAAGACATTCGTAAGGCTAAAGCTGTTATCATCGCAGCAGACAAGGCGGTTGAGATGGATCGTTTTGATGGTAAACCATTGATCAATCGTCCGGTTGCTGACGGTATCCGTAAGACGGAAGAGTTGATTAACTTGGCTCTTTCAGGAGATGCTGAAGTCTACCGTGCCGCTAATGGTGCAAAAGCTGCAACAACCTCTAACGAAAAACAAAGCCTTGGTGGTGCCTTTTACAAACACTTGATGAGTGGTGTATCCCAAATGTTGCCATTCGTTATCGGTGGTGGTATCATGATTGCCCTTGCCTTCTTGATTGACGGTGCTTTGGGTGTGCCAAATGAAAACCTTGGAAATCTTGGTTCTTATCATGAGTTAGCTTCTATGTTCATGAAAATTGGTGGTGCTGCCTTTGGTTTGATGCTCCCAGTCTTTGCAGGTTATGTTGCATACTCTATCGCTGAAAAACCAGGTTTGGTAGCAGGTTTCGTGGCTGGTGCTATTGCCAAAGAAGGTTTTGCCTTTGGTAAAATTCCTTATGCCGCAGGTGGTGAAGCAACTTCAACTCTTGCAGGTGTCTCATCTGGTTTCCTAGGTGCCCTTGTTGGTGGATTTATCGCAGGTGCTTTAGTTCTTGCTATCAAGAAATACGTTAAAGTTCCTCGTTCACTCGAAGGTGCTAAATCAATTCTTCTCTTGCCACTTCTTGGAACAATCTTGACTGGATTTGTCATGCTAGCTGTGAATATCCCAATGACAGCAATCAACACTGCTATGAATGACTTCCTAGGCGGTCTTGGAGGAGGTTCAGCTGTCCTTCTTGGTATCGTCCTTGGTGGAATGATGGCTGTTGACATGGGTGGACCAGTTAACAAAGCGGCTTATGTCTTTGGTACCGGTACGCTTGCGGCAACTGTTTCTTCAGGTGGTTCTGTAGCCATGGCAGCAGTTATGGCTGGAGGAATGGTGCCGCCACTTGCAATCTTTGTCGCAACTCTTCTTTTCAAAGATAAATTTACCAAAGAAGAACGCAACTCTGGTTTGACAAACATCATCATGGGCTTGTCATTTATCACTGAGGGAGCAATTCCATTTGGTGCCGCTGACCCAGCTCGTGCGATCCCAAGCTTCATCCTTGGTTCAGCAGTAGCAGGTGGCCTCGTTGGTCTTACTGGTATCAAACTCATGGCGCCACACGGAGGAATCTTCGTTATTGCCCTTACTTCAAATGCTCTTCTTTACCTCGTTTCTGTCTTGGTAGGAGCAATCGTAAGTGGTGTGGTCTATGGTTATCTACGTAAACCCCAAGCATAAAACTTATACTCTTCGAAAATCAAATTCAAACCACGTCAGCATCGCCTTGCCGTACTCAAGTACAGCCTGCGGCTAGCTTCCTAGTTTGCTCTTTGATTTTCATTGAGTATTAGATATAAAATGAAAAGATTGGACCGTTTGGTGCAGTCTTTTTCTCTTTCCGAAATGCTTGTGAAATATGGTATAATAGAAGAATGGCAAACAAGAATACAAGTAAAACAAGACGGAGACCGTCTAAAGCAGAACTCGAAAGAAAAGAAGCGATTCAACGAATGTTGATTTCGTTGGGAATCGCGCTTTTATTGATTTTCGCAGCCTTCAAATTAGGGGCTGCAGGTATAACCCTTTACAATTTCATTCGCTTGCTGGTGGGTAGCCTAGCTTATCTGGCAATATTTGGTATCCTGCTCTACCTCTTCTTTTTCAAGTGGATACGAAAACAGGAAGGGCTCCTATCTGGCTTTTTCACCATATTTGCAGGTTTGCTCTTGATTTTTGAGGCCTACTTAGTTTGGAAATATGGTTTGGACAAGTCCGTTCTAAAAGGAACCATGGCTCAGGTTGTGACGGATTTGACTGGTTTTCGAACGACCAGTTTTGCTGGAGGTGGCTTGATTGGTGTTGGACTCTATGTGCCAACAGCCTTTCTCTTCTCAAATATCGGTACTTACTTTATTGGTTCTATCTTGATTTTAGTGGGTGCCCTCCTAGTCAGTCCTTGGTCTGTTTACGATATTGCTGAATTTTGCAGTAAAGGCTTTGCCAAATGGCGGGAAGGGCATGAGCGTCGAAAAGAGGAACGTTTTGTCAAACAAGAAGAAAAAGCTCGCCAAAAGGCTGAGGAAGAGGCTAGATTAGAAAAAGAAGAGGCTGAAAAAGCCTTACTCGATATGCCTCCTGTTGATATGGAAACGGGTGAAATTCTGACAGAAGATGTTGTGCTTGACGTTCCACCTGTTCCAGAAGAAGAGTGGGTAGAACCAGAGATCATCTTGCCTCAAGCTGAACTTGAATTCACTGAACAGGGAGATGGCTCTGATGTCGAAGATGTTCAGGTCGATTTTTCAGCAAAGGAAGCCCTTGAATACAAACTTCCAAGCTTACAACTCTTTGCCCCAGATAAACCAAAAGACCAGTCGAAAGAGAAGAAAATCGTTCGTGAAAACATCAAAATCCTAGAAGAAACTTTTGCTAGTTTTGGTATTAAGGTAACGGTTGAACGGGCTGAAATTGGGCCGTCAGTGACCAAGTATGAAGTCAAGCCAGCAGTCGGTGTACGGGTTAACCGCATTTCCAATCTAGCAGATGACCTCGCTCTAGCCTTGGCAGCCAAGGATGTCCGGATTGAGGCTCCAATACCTGGTAAATCCTTAGTCGGGATTGAGGTTCCTAACTCTGAGATTGCGACGGTATCCTTCCGCGAACTATGGGAACAATCTCAAACGAAAGCAGAAAATCTCTTAGAAATTCCTCTAGGAAAGGCAGTTAATGGCACCGCAAGAGCTTTTGACCTTTCCAAGATGCCCCACTTGCTAGTTGCAGGTTCAACGGGTTCAGGGAAGTCAGTAGCAGTTAACGGCATTATTGCTAGCATCCTCATGAAGGCGAGACCTGACCAAGTTAAATTTATGATGGTTGACCCCAAGATGGTTGAGTTGTCTGTTTACAATGACATTCCCCACCTCTTGATTCCAGTTGTGACCAATCCACGCAAAGCCAGTAAGGCTCTGCAAAAGGTTGTGGATGAAATGGAAAATCGTTATGAACTCTTTGCCAAGGTAGGAGTTCGGAATATTGCAGGCTTTAATGCCAAGGTAGAAGAGTTCAATGCCCAGTCTGAGTACAAGCAAATTCCGCTACCGCTTATTGTCGTGATTGTGGATGAGTTGGCTGACCTTATGATGGTGGCCAGCAAGGAAGTGGAAGATGCCATCATTCGTCTTGGGCAGAAGGCGCGGGCTGCAGGTATCCACATGATTCTTGCAACCCAGCGTCCATCCGTTGATGTCATCTCTGGTCTGATCAAGGCCAATGTCCCATCTCGAGTGGCTTTTGCGGTATCATCAGGTACAGACTCGCGCACCATCTTGGATGAAAATGGAGCTGAGAAACTGCTTGGTCGAGGAGATATGCTCTTTAAACCAATCGATGAAAATCATCCAGTTCGTCTCCAAGGATCCTTTATCTCGGATGATGATGTTGAACGCATCGTAAACTTTATCAAGGCTCAGGCAGATGCGGACTACGATGAGAGTTTTGATCCAGGTGAGGTTTCTGAAAATGAAGGAGAATTTTCAGATGGTGAATCTGGTGGTGACCCGCTCTTTGAAGAAGCCAAGGCTTTGGTCATTGAGACCCAGAAAGCCAGCGCATCTATGATTCAGCGTCGTTTGTCAGTTGGATTTAATCGTGCGACCCGTCTCATGGAAGAGCTTGAGATAGCAGGTGTCATTGGTCCAGCTGAAGGTACCAAACCAAGAAAAGTTTTACAACAATAAAAAAATAGCTTCTTTCCAAGTTTGGAGGGAAGCTATTTTACTGGCTATTGATTACTTTTATTTTCTGAAGTTGGAGTATTATTGGACTGTTTTTCATTATCAGCGGCAGGTTTACTTGGAGTAGGAGTAGAAGAATCCTGAGTTGCTGCTTTCTGCTCTTCTTTTTTCTCTTCCTTGACGCTAGATTTTGGTGTTTCCTCTTGCTGTGTTTTTTCTTGAGAAGTGTTATTTTCCTTATTGGGACTAGTGTTTTCCTGAGGGGATTCCTTTTGAATTTCTTTGACAATTGTTGTCGTCTGGCTTGTCGTAGGTTCTTTTTTAGTATTTTTGTTATTATCCAAGGCGTTCATAATCGTGATACTTGCGGTAATTAAGCCAAGGATACTACCGATAGTAGCAACGGTTTTTTGAAAGACTGTAAAGCCTTTTTTGATGTGTTCTGTTTTTGGTTTTGAAGTTCTACGATAATTAGACATACATTCTCTCCTTTAATTAAAATTTATTATACCGCATTTCTTTAAAAAAATCTTAAAAAAAGAGGAATTGCCCTTTCTTGTCGCAGGCTCCGTTTCATGATACAATAGAAGGAGTGATTTTAGAAAGCGTGAGAAAACATGATTTACTTTGATAATTCGGCGACGACCAAGCCCTATCCTGAAGCCCTTGAAACTTATATGCAGGTCGCTTCAAAAATTTTAGGAAATCCATCTAGTCTCCATCGTTTGGGAGACCAGGCAACACGAATCTTAGATGCTTCTCGCCAACAGATTGCAGATTTAATCGGTAAGAAAAGCGATGAAATCTTCTTTACTTCTGGTGGGACAGAAGGAGATAACTGGGTCATCAAGGGTGTCGCCTTTGAAAAAGCTCAATTTGGCAAGCACATCATCGTATCAGCCATTGAACATCCGGCAGTCAAAGAGTCAGCTCTCTGGTTGAAATCTCAAGGATTTGAAGTAGATTTTGCTCCAGTTGATAACAAAGGATTTGTGGATGTTGAAGCGTTAGCAGATTTGATAAGACCTGATACGACCCTCGTTTCTGTCATGGCTGTAAACAATGAAATCGGCTCTATCCAGCCCATTGAGGCTATTTCAGAACTGTTGGCAGACAAGCCGACTATTTCCTTCCACGTTGATGCTGTTCAGGCACTTGCCAAGATTCCGACTGAAAAATATCTGACAGAACGAGTGGATTTTGCAACTTTCTCTAGTCACAAGTTTCACGGAGTTCGAGGTGTTGGATTTGTCTATATCAAGTCTGGCAAGAAGATTACGCCTCTTTTAACAGGTGGTGGTCAGGAGCGTGATTATCGCTCGACAACTGAAAATGTGGCAGGGATTGCAGCGACAGCCAAGGCTCTGCGTTTGTCTATGGAAAAGCTAGATTTCTTTACGAGTAAGACTGGCCAGATGAAGGCAGTGATTCGTCGAGCCCTTCTGGACTATCCAGATATTTTTATCTTCTCAGATGAGGAAGACTTTGCCCCTCATATCCTGACTTTTGGAATCAAGGGTGTTCGTGGAGAAGTTATCGTTCATGCCTTTGAAGACTATGATATTTTTATTTCTACGACTTCTGCTTGTTCGTCCAAGGCTGGAAAACCTGCAGGTACCTTGATTGCCATGGGAGTGGATAAAGATAAGGCCCAGTCAGCTGTGCGTCTTAGCCTAGACCTTGAAAATGATATGAGTCAGGTCGAGCAGTTTTTGACCAAGTTAAAATTGATTTACAATCAAACTAGAAAAGTAAGATAGGAGCATTCATGCAATATTCAGAAATTATGATTCGCTACGGTGAGTTGTCAACCAAGGGTAAAAACCGTATGAGTTTCATCAATAAACTTCGCAATAATATTTCAGACGTTTTGTCTATCTATCCCCAAGTTAAGGTAACGGCAGATCGTGACCGTGCCCATGCTTACCTCAATGGAGCAGATTACACAGCAGTAGCAGAATCGCTCAAACAAGTTTTTGGAATTCAAAACTTTTCCCCTGTATACAAGGTTGAAAAATCTGTAGAAATTTTGAAGTCTGCTGTCCAAGAGATTATGCAGGACATCTACAAGGATGGCATGACCTTTAAAATTTCTAGCAAGCGTAGCGACCACAACTTTGAGTTGGATAGTCGTGAACTCAATCAAACACTTGGAGGAGCTGTTTTCGAAGCCATTCCAAATGTGCAAGCTCAAATGAAAAGTCCTGACATCAATCTTCAGGTGGAGATTCGTGAAGAAGCAGCCTATCTTTCTTATGAAACCATTCGTGGAGCGGGTGGTTTGCCAGTTGGAACTTCAGGTAAAGGGATGCTCATGCTGTCAGGAGGGATCGACTCACCTGTAGCAGGTTATCTTGCTTTGAAACGTGGAGTGGATATCGAAGCCGTTCACTTTGCTAGTCCACCTTACACGAGTCCTGGTGCCCTTAAAAAAGCTCAAGATTTGACCCGTAAATTGACCAAGTTCGGGGGAAATATCCAGTTTATCGAGGTGCCTTTCACTGAGATTCAAGAGGAAATCAAGGCTAAAGCGCCAGAGGCTTATTTGATGACTCTAACTCGTCGCTTTATGATGCGGATTACCGACCGTATTCGTGAGGTACGAAATGGTTTGGTTATCATCAATGGGGAGAGTCTAGGACAAGTAGCCAGCCAAACCCTTGAAAGCATGCAGGCTATCAATGCCGTTACCAATACTCCCATCATCCGTCCAGTTGTAACCATGGATAAGTTGGAAATCATCGATATTGCACAAGAAATTGATACCTTTGACATTTCAATCCAGCCCTTTGAAGACTGTTGTACGATTTTTGCACCAGATCGTCCAAAAACAAATCCTAAGATTAAGAATGCGGAGCAGTACGAAGCGCGCATGGATGTTGAAGCCTTGGTTGATCGATCAGTGGCTGGTATCATGATTACTGAGATTACACCTCAAGCTGAAAAAGATGAAGTGGATGACTTGATTGATAATCTCCTCTAAATCAGAAAATCCAAAAGAATTTAGAAAAAATAAATAAAAAAGTTAGTTTTTAATCCAAAAATGGAAGCAAAACTAACTTTTTTTCTATAATTGTGATATAATGAAATAAAATTTTGAATATAGAGAGTTTTCTGACAATGAATCTATCCTACTTTTATTTAAAAATGAAAGAACACAAACTCAAGGTTCCTTATACAGGTAAGGAACGTCGTGTACGTGTTCTTCTGCCTAAAGATTACGAGAAAGACACGGATCGTTCCTATCCTGTTGTTTACTTTCATGACGGGCAAAATGTTTTTTATAGTAAAGAGTCCTTCATTGGCCATTCATGGAAGATTATCCCAGCTATTAAGCGTAATCCTGACATCAGTCGCATGATTGTCGTTGCCATTGACAATGATGGTATGGGGCGGATGAATGAGTATGCGGCTTGGAAGTTCCAAGAATCTCCTATCCCAGGGCAGCAGTTTGGCGGTAAGGGTGTGGAGTATGCCGAGTTTGTCATGGAGGTGGTCAAGCCTTTTATCGATGAAACTTATCGTACAAAAGCAGACCGCCAGCATACAGCCATGATTGGTTCCTCATTAGGAGGGAATATTACCCAGTTTATCGGTTTGGAATACCAAAATCAAATTGGTTGTCTAGGTGTCTTTTCATCTGCTAACTGGCTCCATCAAGAAGCTTTTAATCGCTATATCGAGCGCAAGAAACTATCGCCTGACCAGCGTATCTTTATCTATGTTGGAACAGAAGAAGCAGATGATACGGACAAGACCCTGATGGCTGGTAATATCAAACAAGCCTATATCGATTCGTCTCTTCGCTATTACCATGATTTGATAGCAGGGGGAGTTCATTTGGATAATCTTGTCTTAAAAGTTCAGTCTGGTGCCATCCATAGTGAAATCCCTTGGTCTGAAAATTTACCAGACTGTCTGAGATTTTTTGCAGAGAAATGGTAAGTTAGAAAAGGAGAAATCAAATGCATATTGAAAACCTTAGCCACTGGAGTGGCAATCTTAACCGTGAAATGTATCTTAATCGTTATGGACATGCTGGGATTCCAGTTGTGGTTTTTGCTTCATCAGGTGGTAGTCACAACGAATACTATGATTTTGGCATGATTGATGCCTGTGCTTCTTTTATCGAGGAAGGCCGTGTCCAGTTCTTTACCCTATCCAGTGTTGACAGTGAGAGCTGGTTAGCCACTTGGAAAAACGGTCACGACCAAGCAGAGATGCATCGTGCCTATGAGCGCTATGTGATTGAGGAGGCCATTCCTTTTATCAAGCATAAGACAGGTTGGTTTGATGGTATGATGACGACAGGTTGCTCCATGGGCGCCTACCATGCACTCAATTTCTTCCTTCAGCATCCAGATGTCTTTACCAAGGTGATAGCTCTTAGTGGTGTTTACGACGCACGTTTCTTTGTCGGCGATTACTACAATGACGATGCTATTTACCAAAACTCGCCAGTAGATTATATCTGGAACCAGAACGACGGCTGGTTTATTGATCGTTATCGTCAGGCAGAGATTGTGCTGTGTACGGGTCTTGGTGCCTGGGAACAAGATGGTCTACCATCTTTCTACAAGCTCAAAGAAGCCTTTGACCAGAAACAAATTCCAGCCTGGTTTGCTGAATGGGGACACGATGTCGCCCATGACTGGGAATGGTGGCGCAAACAAATGCCTTATTTCCTCGGCAATCTCTATTTATAAAAGGAGTGACCTATGAATTACCTTGTTATTTCTCCCTACTATCCGCAAAACTTTCAACAGTTTACTATTGAACTAGCTAATAAAGGCATCACAGTCTTGGGAATTGGCCAAGAACCTTACGAGCAATTGGATGAGCCCTTACGCATTAGCCTGACTGAGTATTTCCGTGTTGATAATCTTGAAAATGTAGACGAAGTCAAGCGTGCAGTTGCATTTCTTTTCTACAAGCATGGTCCTATCGATCGCATCGAGTCCCATAATGAATACTGGCTTGAGCTGGATGCAACACTCAGAGAACAATTTAATGTCTTTGGTGCCAAACCAGAAGACCTCAAAAAGACTAAATTTAAGTCTGAAATGAAGAAATTGTTCAAAAAAGCAGGTGTCCCCGTGGTACCTGGAGCTGTTATCAAGACGGAAGCAGATGTGGATCAAGCTGTGAATGAAATCGGCCTTCCAATGATTGCAAAACCTGACAATGGAGTGGGGGCAGCCGCAACCTTTAAGCTTGAGACAGCAGACGATATCAATCACTTCAAGTCTGAATGGGACCATTCGACCGTTTATTTCTTTGAAAAATTTGTCACTTCCAGCGAAATTTGCACCTTTGATGGTTTAGTGGACAAGGATGGTAAAATTGTCTTTTCAACAACCTTTGACTACGCCTATACACCGCTTGATCTCATGATTTATAAGATGGACAATTCTTACTATGTACTCAAGGATATGGATCCCAAACTTCGCAAGTATGGGGAAGCCATTGTCAAGGAATTTGGTATGAAAGAACGTTTCTTCCATATCGAGTTCTTCCGCGAGGGAGATGATTACATCGCTATTGAGTACAATAATCGTCCTGCAGGTGGTTTCACCATTGATGTTTATAATTTTGCTCATTCCTTGGATCTTTATCGTGGCTATGCAGCTATAGTCGCAGGAGAAGAGTTCCCAGAGTCAGACTTTGAACCTCAGTATTGTTTGGCTACGTCTCGCCGTGCATATGCTCATTATGTCCATTCTGAGGAGGACTTGCTTGCCAAATATAGCCAGCAGTTCAAGGTTAAAAAAATCATGCCAGCGGCCTTCGCAGAACTTCAAGGAGATTACCTTTATATGCTGACAACTCCGAGTCGACAAGAAATGGAGCAAATGATTGCAGATTTCGGACAACGTCAAGAATAAGAACTTTCGGATTAAGGAAAATTACTCCCTTAATCCTTTTGTTTTTTATAAGAAATAAAACCGCTTTCTCATATATTCTTTTAGAAAACATATTGCTAAAAGATATAAAAATTGATAGAATAAGGATTGTCTAAAAAATTTTAAGGAGAATCTATCAAATGGATTTTACATGGGCAATTAAATATGCCACTGAATTCTTGGGAACTGCTATTTTGATCATTCTTGGTAATGGTGCAGTTGCTAACGTTGAACTTAAAGGTACGAAAGGTCACCAAAGTGGCTGGCTCGTTATCGCTGTTGGTTACGGTATGGGGGTTATGATTCCAGCTTTGATGTTTGGTAACGTATCAGGTAACCACATCAACCCAGCCTTCACTCTTGGACTTGCAATCAGCGGTCTCTTCCCTTGGGCACAGGTAGCGCCTTATATCCTTGCACAAGTTTTGGGTGCTATCTTTGGTCAAGCCTTGGTTGTGGCAACACACCGCCCATACTACTTGAAAACTGAAAATCCAAACAACATCTTGGGTACTTTCTCAACAATTTCAAGTTTGGATAATGGTACAAAAGAATCACATTTTGCAGCAACTGTTAATGGTTTTGTAAATGAGTTTGTTGGTTCATTTGTTCTTTTCTTTGCAGCTCTTGGAATGACTAAAAACTTCTTTGGTGCTGAACTAGTATCAAAAGCACAAGCGGCTATTAATGCTCAAGTTGCACAAGCAACTACTCAAGGTCAAACCATTCCTCAAGAACAAGTAACAGCAGCACTTGACCAAGCTAAAGAACAAGTAGCACCATTTATGACATCTGGTCTTGGAATTGCTCACTTGGCAGTAGGTTTCCTAGTTATGGCCTTGGTAACATCACTTGGTGGACCTACAGGACCTGCCTTGAACCCAGCCCGTGACTTGGGACCACGTCTCCTTCATGCTTTCCTTCCAAAATCAGTTCTTGGTGAGCACAAAGGTGATTCAAAATGGTGGTACTCTTGGGTACCAGTAGTAGCACCGATCGCAGCAGCAATTGCCGCAGTAGCTATCTTCAAATTCCTTTACCTATAAGAAATTGAAACCGAGGAAATCCTCGGTTTTTTAGATGAAATTTTACGAAAAAAAGCTAAATCTGAGCATAATTTCTTGTAAAAAATTCTAAAATCCTTTAAAATAAAAGAGTTGGAGGAATTTATGAATGTAAATCAGATTGTACGGATTATTCCTACTTTAAAAGTTAATAATAGAAAATTAAATGAAACATTTTATATAGAAACCCTTGGCATGAAGGCCTTGTTAGAAGAGTCAGCCTTTCTGTCACTAGGTGATCAAACAGGTCTAGAAAAGCTGGTTTTAGAAGAAGCTCCAAGTATGCGCACTCGTAAGGTAGAGGGAAGAAAAAAACTAGCTAGATTGATTGTCAAGGTAGAAAATCCCTTAGAAATCGAGGCCTTATTAGCTAAAACAGATTCGATTCATCAATTATATAAAGGTAAAAATGGCTACGCTTTTGAGATTTTTTCACCCGAAGATGATTTGATTTTGATTCATGCGGAAGATGACAGAGCAAGTCTAGTAGAAGTAGGAGAAAAGCCAGAATTTCAAACAGATCTGGAGTCAATTTCTTTAAGTAAATTTGAAATTTCTATGGAATTACACCTCCCAACGGATGTAGATAGTTTTTTGGAACTATCTGAAATTGGGACATCACTTGATTTTATCCCAGCTCAGGGTCAAGATTTGACTGTGGACAATACGGCTACTTGGGACTTATCTATGCTCAAGTTCTTGGTCAATGAACTAGATATAGCAAGTCTTCGCCAGAAGTTTGAGTCTACTGAATATTTTATTCCTAAGTCTGAAAAATTCTTCCTTGGTAAAGATAGAAATAATGTTGAATTGTGGTTTGAAAAAGTATGAAGTGGACCAAGATTATTAAAAAAATAGAAGAACAAATCGAGGCAGGGATTTATCCCGGAGCCTCTTTTGCGTATTTTAAGGACCATCAATGGACGGAGATCTATGTAGGACATAGTGACCCAGAACATGGCTTGGATACTGAGGCAGGACTAGTTTACGACCTAGCCAGTGTTAGCAAGGTTGTTGGAGTTGGCACTGTTTTTACCTTCTTGTGGGAAAAAGGTCAATTAGATATTGATAGACCGGTAACAGATTTTTTAGCTGAGAGTGATTATCCAGACATCACTATTCGCCAGCTCTTGACTCACGCTACAGACCTTGATCCTTTTATTCCCAATCGTGATCTTTTAACAGCACCTGAATTAAAGGAAGCGATGTTTCATCTTAACAGACGCAATCAGCCAGCCTTTCTTTATTCGGATGTCCATTTTTTGCTGTTGGGTTTTATCTTGGAAAGAATCTTTAATCAAGACTTGGATGTGATTTTACAGGAGCAAGTCTGGAAACCTTGGGGAATGGCGGATACCCAGTTTGGGCCTGTTGAGCTTGCTGTTCCAACAGTTAGAGGTGTCGAGGCAGGTGTGGTACATGATCCCAAGGCTCGTCTCCTGGGCAGACATGCTGGTAGTGCTGGTTTATTTTCGACTGTAAAGGATCTACAAATCTTTTTAGAACACTATTTATCAGATGATTTTGCAAGAGATTTGAGTCAAAATTTTTCTCCTTTGGATGACAAGGAACGTTCTTTGGCCTGGAATTTGGAAGGAGATTGGCTAGACCATACGGGCTATACAGGTACCTTTATCATGTGGAATCGCCAGAAGCAAGAAGCGGCTATTTTCCTATCGAATCGTACCTATGAAAAGGATGAGAGGGCTCAATGGATTGTAGACCGCAATCAAGTGATGGACTTGATTCGCAAAGAAGAGTAAGGAGAGACATGTCAAACAGTTTAAAAGGGACTCTATTAACAGTTGTGGCTGGGATTGCTTGGGGCTTGTCAGGAACGAGTGGCCAATACCTGATGGCACACGGAATTTCGGCTCTGGTTTTGACCAACTTGCGTCTTTTAATCGCTGGTGGGATTCTCATGGTCTTGACTTATGCTACTGCAAAGGATAGAATGCTGGCCTTTTTAAATGATAGAAAGAGTTTACTGTCTCTTCTCATTTTTGCTCTAATTGGTCTCTTCCTCAATCAATTTGCCTATCTAACTGCTATTCAGGAGACCAATGCAGGAACCGCGACGGTGCTTCAGTATGTTTGTCCTGTCGGGATTTTGATTTATAGCTGTATCAAGGATAAGGTGGCACCGACACTGGGAGAGATAGTTTCCATCATATTAGCCATTGGAGGGACCTTCCTGATTGCAACTCATGGGCAGTTGGACCAGTTATCCATGACACCTGCAGGCCTGTTCTGGGGTCTCTTTTCTGCTCTGACTTACGCACTGTATATCATTTTGCCCATAGCCTTGATTAAGAAGTGGGGGAGCAGTTTGCTCATTGGTGTGGGAATGGTCATAGCAGGTTTAGTCGCCCTTCCTTTTACAGGGGTTCTACAGACTGCTATCCCAACTAGTCTTGATTTTCTCCTTGCATTTGCGGGCATTATCCTTATCGGGACTGTCTTTGCCTATACAGCCTTCTTAAAAGGAGCCAGTCTGATTGGACCGGTCAAGTCAAGCTTGTTGGCTTCTATTGAGCCAATTTCGGCAGTTTTCTTTGCCTTCCTAATTATGAATGAACAATTTTATCCTATTGATTTTCTTGGTATGGCAATGATATTGTTTGCTGTAACTCTGATTTCGTTGAAAGATTTAGTCTTAGAAAAATAAAAAGACTCTTTGTCGTCCGTGACAGAGAGTTTTTGCGTGGTAATCTAATTATTTTCAAGATAAAATTCAAAGCGTTCGCCTACATACTGACTTTTTACGTATTCAAATGCAGTACCATCTTCTAGGTAGGAAACCTGAGTCAAACCTAGAATAGCATGTCCTTTTTCAACTTCCAAATAGTGGGCAATTTTTTCCTTAGCAAGACGAGCATAAATAGTCTGCTGTGATTTACCAATACGGTAGCCGTGTTTTTGCAGAGTTTGAAAGAAATGACTGGTGATTTCTTCTTTTTTAAAGTCCTTAATGAATTTTTCAGGAATAGAAGCAACTTCATAAACTAGAGGAACTTGGTCGGCATAGCGAACCCGTTCCATTCGGATAATATTCTCCGTTGGAGAAATTCCTAGCTTGGCAACTTCCTGTTCATTGGGAATGGTTTTTCTGTAGGAAATGAGTTGGCTAGAGGGAACTTTACCTTGGGACTTAACAATTTCAGTAAAACTGGTTGTGCCTCTCATCTTTTCTTGTACACGTGTACTGGATACAAAGGTGCCGCTTCCTACACGGCGCTCTAAAACTCCTTCTTCGACCAAGAGGGAAATAGCTTGGCGGAGGGTCATGCGACTGACCGCAAACTGCTCTGCTAAATCTCGTTCACTTGGAAGTCTCTCACCGATGGCCCAACGATGTTCGTCAATATCCTTTTTAATCTGGTCATGGATTTTCATATAAGCGGGTAGCATATTTTTCACTTCATTTCTATCTTTTCTCTATTGTACCCCAATAAACTAGAAAAAGTCAAACTTCGCCTTGTTTAGTTGGTAATTCGCACTTATTTGTGATAGAATATTGAAAAAAGATATTTCTTTTAAGAAAGGAAAAAGATGAGCAACATTTCAACTGATTTGAAAGATGTAGAAAAAATCATCGTGTTGGACTATGGTAGCCAATACAACCAGCTGATTTCACGCCGTATCCGTGAGATTGGTGTTTTTTCAGAACTAAAAAGCCATAAAATTTCAGCTGCTGAAGTTCGTGAAATCAACCCTGTAGGAATCATCCTTTCAGGTGGTCCAAACTCTGTATACGAAGATGGTTCATTTGATATTGACCCAGAAATCTTCGAACTTGGAATTCCTATTTTGGGAATTTGTTATGGTATGCAGTTATTGACCCATAAACTTGGAGGAAAAGTTGTTCCTGCAGGTGATGCTGGAAATCGTGAATACGGTCAATCAACTCTTACTCACACATCATCAGCTCTTTTTGAATCAACACCAGACGAGCAGACTGTTTTGATGAGCCATGGTGATGCGGTTACTGAAATTCCTTCTGACTTTGTTCGTACAGGTACATCAGCTGACTGCCCATACGCAGCCATCGAAAACCCAGATAAACACATTTACGGTATCCAATTCCACCCTGAAGTTCGCCATTCTGTATACGGGAATGACATCCTTCGTAACTTTGCCCTTAACATCTGTAAGGCTAAAGGCGACTGGTCAATGGATAACTTCATTGATATGCAGATCCAAAAAATTCGTGAAACCGTCGGTGATAAACGTGTCCTTCTTGGTCTATCAGGTGGGGTTGACTCTTCAGTTGTTGGGGTTCTTCTCCAAAAGGCTATTGGCAATCAATTAATCTGTATCTTTGTAGACCACGGTCTTCTTCGTAAAGGAGAAGCGGACCAAGTTATGGACATGCTTGGTGGTAAGTTTGGTTTGAATATCGTCAAAGCAGACGCTGCTAAACGTTTCCTTGATAAACTTGCTGGCGTTTCTGACCCAGAACAAAAACGTAAAATCATCGGTAACGAATTTGTGTATGTCTTTGATGACGAAGCAAGTAAGCTCAAAGATGTGAAATTCCTTGCTCAAGGTACCTTATACACAGACGTTATCGAGTCTGGTACAGATACAGCTCAAACTATCAAGTCACACCACAACGTGGGTGGTCTTCCAGAAGACATGCAGTTTGAATTGATTGAACCACTCAACACTCTCTATAAAGATGAAGTTCGTGCCCTTGGTACAGAGCTTGGTATGCCAGACCATATCGTATGGCGCCAACCATTCCCAGGACCAGGACTTGCTATCCGTGTCATGGGTGAAATCACTGAAGAGAAACTAGAAACCGTTCGTGAGTCAGACGCTATTCTTCGTGAAGAAATTGCTAAAGCAGGTCTTGACCGTGATATCTGGCAATACTTCACAGTGAACACAGGTGTTCGTTCAGTTGGTGTTATGGGTGATGGTCGTACTTATGATTACACAATCGCTATTCGTGCTATCACTTCTATCGATGGTATGACAGCTGACTTTGCAAAGATTCCTTGGGATGTCCTTCAAAAGATTTCTGTACGTATCGTAAACGAAGTAGACCATGTTAACCGTATCGTCTACGACATCACAAGTAAACCACCTGCAACAGTAGAGTGGGAATAAACCTATAAATACTTTACTCTTATAGTAAATGAAAAATAAGGATTTCGAGAGAACAAATTCGTTCTCTCTTTTTTTTAGCTGAATATTTTAAGTAAAAGGTTAAGCTATTCTTTCATAAAACAAGACAGAATAGTTGCCTCCAAAGTCTCATCATAAGAGAACAGTTATATTTTCTGGATCTACTTTTGAGATGGTAAAAATAGATATACTGATATTCATACCTTTTATCATATCCTTGATTTCCTAAGTTTTAAAGACAGTTTAATCAGGATTTCTTTTATATGTCGATTAAGAAATAAATAATATGTCTTGAATCCTACTATAGATGTATAAAGAGTCATTTTGTTTCGTATCAGTATTAATCCGTTCCGATACTGGTTTTTGAATTGTAGAAAATTCTAGTATAGTAGTTAGGAAGTTTTTATAAATTTATTATATTTAATTTTTGAGTTGATACCTTTACTTTTTTAGTTAATTATGTAATAATGTTAACAATAAAAATAAATGAAAGTAGGTGTTTCTATTGCATAAAGCAGTAAAACAAGAAAAAGGTCATGGCTATCTTCGTAAAACTAAGTTAGGTTTGTTAAGTGGTATTATCCTAACGACTGCTTTAGGGAGTTTATTTTTAAATGGGATTGTAAGCGCTGACGAACAACCTACTAATCCAACAACAAGCGTCCAACCAAGTCAACCGGCAGGTGAAAGTTCACAAAATGAGTTTGAAACTAGTACATCTCATGCTGTAAAAGAAGCAGAGTTGAAGGCAAAAGTAGAAGAAGTGAAAGCGCTAGGTATCACTGTAAATGAAACACCAGTTGAAAATGTAGGTACAGCTAATACTCCTTCTGAAGTAAATCCGTTACGAACAACTGCTGAAGAAAAAGTTGACGCTGAAATTCAGTCTTTAGAATCAGCAAAAGCAGAGAAAGTACAAGCTGATGCTGATCGAGCTAAGATTGAAGAGTTTAAAAATAATCACCTTACTGCAAATTATGTCAACGTAAAAGATAAGATTGCAAGTCAAGTGAATTCAAGATTAGCGTCCGATGATGTCAATAAAGAAATAACACTCAGTAATTTGACTTCTACTGAGGGTGAAGTTCGTTATTTAAACACAGACTCAGTCGATGTAAGAACTAGAGAGGGCGTTGCAGATGCTTTAGGTCGCGATGTAACTACGACTGACACACACGTAACTGTTAAAACTGGAGCAGCTAATCTTCCGGGATTGGAGAAACTTAGGGCTAAGGATAGTAGTGCTGGTTATAGCGGATATATTGTAGAAGCGAAAAACGGTGAAACTTTTACTTACACAGTGAATTTAGATCCAACCAGTGTATTAACATCTAAATATGGTGTTGCAAGTATTGATACAAGTCTCCGTTTGAATTACACTTTACCTGAGGAAACGAAAGTCTATGCAATTATTCGTGGTCAAGCAATTTTACAAGAAATTTTCGTTAAGAACTTATCTAGACGGGTTGCAGGTCAATCGGACTTAGTTAAGTACACTAAGACATTTACTTATAAAGATGCTAAAGGCCAAGAAATTCCGTTAGATAAATTACTCTCTACAATATTAAATGAACAGGCTTTCGGTGGTGAATCTGTAATTAAACCATCAGATGTACCTGAGAAAAAAATTAAAGAGTTCGAATTAAGGTCACCTATTGGCTCAACAGGACAGGTACTATACGAGTTAAGGAGAGAAAATTCTCTTATAGGTGAAAATATGATTTCATCAAGTAATTATCTAAATGCGCGTATGCCAAGAGGACAAATATCTGCTTATTTAAGTCAAAATACCTTCACCAATAAGATTCCTAAGGTTGAGATAATAGATCCAGATAAGGCTTTGAACGGTGTATCTCGTGACTATCATTTGGTGACTTATACAGAGGTTCAACATAAAGGTAAGGTTACTCAAAAGTTTGTCGATGAACAAGGTGCTGAGATTCGACCGTCTGTTACAAGTGAGGTAAAAGCAGTAGGGGAGCAAATTACATTAACTCATCCTACGGATATTGACTTTGAGAACAAGCGTTATACCTTTAAAGACCAAGATAAACAAGATATTACAGAGATTGTAAAAGGTGAAACTATTATAACTTATGTTTATAAACATAAGTATGAAAATAATTTATCACCTGTTGAGATTGAAACTCCTATTCCGATTGAGACTACTTATGTTGCAGACCCAACGAAGGAAGTAGGTGACAATGAGACTGTCGATAATGGAACTGCGGGTAAGGTTGTAACTTCAACACCTAAGATTGTAAATGAATTAACAGGAGAAGTTACTGATGGTCAACCTACTGAGAAACGTACTGAAATGCAACCTAAAGTAGTTAAAGTAGGTACGAAACCAACAGTTGTAGAAACAACTACTCCATATACAACACGTTATGTGGAAGATAATGCAAAAGATAAAGACTATCGTGAAGTAACAAAATCTGGTAAAGCTGGTAAAACAACTACTACGACAACTTATACCTTGAATCCTAATACAGGTACAGTAACATCGAACGAACCAACCACGATTACTGAAGAAGCAGTAGAAGAAGTTATCACAGTAGGTACGAAACCAAAGGTTGAGGCACCAAAGGTTGAAACACCAAAAGTTGAAACACCAAAAGTTGAAACACCAAAAGTTGAAACACCAAAAGTTGAAACACCAAAGGTTGAAACACCAAAGGTTGAAAGGCCAAAAGTTGAAACACCAAAGGTTGAAAGGCCAAAAGTTGAAAGGCCAAAAGTTGAAACACCAAAGGTTGAAAGGCCAAAAGTTGAAACACCAAAGGTTGAAAGGCCAAAAGTTGAAACACCAAAGGTTGAAACGCCAAAGGTAGAAGTACCAAAATCAAAGACACCAACTGAACAATCGACAAAAGAAACTTCACAAATTCCGACTTCTGTAGCAAGTAAGAGAGAGGAATTGCCTAATACAGGTACAGAAGATCATGCTAATCTTGTAGTCTTAGGACTTCTAGGAGTTTTGAGTGGATTTGGATTTCTTGCACACAAGAAAAAAGAAGTGGAGAAATAGTTTTTTCTAACCTATATTAGAAAAGGGCTCACATCTGTGGGCTTTTTCTCTTTGACAATCTTTTTGCTTTAATAATCTAAAAGATTAGAATTGTCAAAACAATCTGTCTAGGCTTGATTTTATGGCTTATTTACTATAAAATGAGAAGGAAAAACGTCAAACTTTTATATTGCAAATAGGAGAAAACATGACAAAAACATTAAAACGTCCAGAGGTTTTATCACCTGCAGGGACTTTAGAGAAGCTAAAGGTAGCTGTTCAATATGGAGCAGATGCTGTCTTTATCGGTGGTCAGGCCTATGGCCTTCGTAGCCGTGCCGGAAACTTTACTTTCGAACAGATGGAAGAAGGTGTCCAGTTTGCGGCCAAGTATGGTGCTAAGGTTTATGTGGCTGCCAATATGGTTATGCACGAAGGAAATGAGGCTGGTGCTGGTGAGTGGTTCCGTAAACTACGTGATATCGGAATCGCGGCAGTTATCGTGTCTGATCCAGCCTTGATTATGATTGCGGCTACAGAAGCACCAGGTCTTGAAATCCACCTCTCTACCCAAGCAAGTGCCACTAACTATGAAACACTTGAGTTCTGGAAAGAACTAGGTTTAACTCGTGTCGTTTTGGCGCGTGAGGTTTCAATGGAAGAATTGGCAGAAATTCGCAAACGTACAGATGTTGAGATTGAAGCCTTTGTTCATGGAGCCATGTGTATTTCTTACTCTGGTCGTTGTACTCTTTCAAACCACATGAGTATGCGTGATGCTAACCGTGGTGGTTGCTCTCAGTCTTGTCGTTGGAAGTACGACCTTTACGATATGCCATTTGGGAAGGAACGTAAGAGTCTTAAAGGTGAAATTCCTGAAGAATTTTCAATGTCAGCCGTTGATATGTCCATGATTGACCATATCCCAGATATGATTGAAAACGGTGTGGACAGTCTCAAGATTGAAGGACGTATGAAGTCTATTCACTACGTATCAACAGTAACAAACTGCTACAAGGCAGCTGTTGATGCTTATCTAGAAAGTCCAGAGAAGTTTGAAGCTATCAAGCAGGACTTGATTGATGAAATGTGGAAGGTTGCCCAACGTGAATTAGCAACAGGTTTCTACTATGGTACACCATCTGAAAATGAGCAGTTGTTTGGTGCTCGTCGTAAAATTCCTGAGTATAAGTTTGTCGCTGAAGTGGTTTCTTACGATGATGCGACACAAACAGCAACCATTCGCCAACGGAACGTCATTAACGAAGGGGACCAAGTTGAGTTTTATGGCCCAGGTTTCCGTCATTTTGAGACTTATATCGAAGATTTGCATGATGCTAAAGGAAATAAGATCGATCGCGCTCCAAATCCAATGGAACTATTGACTATCAAGGTTCCACAACCTGTTCAAGCTGGAGATATGGTTCGAGCTCTCAAAGAAGGTCTCATCAATCTTTATAAGGAAGATGGAACCAGCGTCACAGTTCGTGCTTAATAAACATGTAGGGGACGAAAGCTTTCTAGTTGCTTTCCCTTTAATCCTATTTACTAAAAGAACATTAGGTTAAAAAAATATATTAATTTCCATCCGAGATTTCATCTCGGATTTTTTCATTATTTTTCAGAAAGACCTAGATAATAGACGGATTTATTACAAGTTTTTTCCAAAATTTTCTATATAATAGACTTAAAAATAGTAAAATTGTAAATAATTTTCATTAAACGCTTTCAATGTTAGTAAAAAGTTGACAAATCCAATTTTTAGGACTAAACTAAGTAAGTAAATAAATTTTAATTAAAAGGAGAATTCGTCATGAATTTAACATATTTCGGTCTATGTCTTGCCTGTATGGGTGTATCTCTTGGTGAAGGTATGTTGATGAACGGTTTGTTGAAATCAGTTGCTCGCCAACCAGATATCATCTCAGAACTACGTAGTTTGATGATCCTAGGGGTTGCCTTTATTGAAGGTACTTTCTTCGTTACTCTTGTCTTTTCATTTATCATCAAATAAAAGAAGTATAAATTGAAAAAGGGAGGATTTTAGATGGAAGAAAGTATTAATCCAACCATCAATATTGGTCCTGTTACCTTTAATTTAACCATAGTAGTTTTGACTTTGTTGACTGTAGCACTTATTTTTGGCTTTATTTATTGGGCAACTCGAAATATGACTTTGAGACCCACAGGAAAACAAAATGTATTAGAGTATTTATTTGATTTTGTTGTTGGATTTACAAAATCAAACCTTGGTCCAATGATAAAGGATTATTCTCTCTTTTATTTCTGTTTATTCCTATTTATGGCCATTGCAAATAATATTGGCTTAATGGCTAGAATTCAGACTACAGATGGTGTAAATCTTTGGACCTCACCAACAGCAAATTTGTCATTTGACTTGGTCTTGTCTTTTACAATTATCTTAATGACTCACGTAGAAGGAATTCGTCGTCGTGGAATCAAAAAGTATTTAAAAGCATTTGTAACACCAGGTTTTATGACACCAATGAATCTCTTGGAAGAAGTTACCAATCTCCTTTCACTTGCATTGCGGGTCTTTGGTAATATCTTTGCAGGGGAAGTGATGGCAAGTATGTTAGTCCTACTTTCTCATCAGGCCTTCTATTGGTATCCTATTGCTTTTGGAACAAATCTAATCTGGACTGCATTTTCTGTTTTTATTTCTTGTGTACAAGCATATGTATTTACATTGTTGTCTTCGATGTACTTAGGAAATAAAATTAATGATGAAGAATAGAAAGGAGTAGTTTATGAATGTAACAGTAGGTGAATTGCTTGGTGATTTTATACTAATCGCTGGTTCCTTTATTCTCTTGCTAGTCTTGGTTAAGAAATACGCTTGGTCAAATTTGACTAGCATTTTCGAACAAAGAGCAGAAAAAATTGCAGCAGATATTGACGGAGCTGAACAAGCACGTCAAAAAGCAGAAGTATTGGCTCAGAAACGCGAAGATGAATTGGCTGGTAGCCGCAAAGAAGCTAAGACAATCATTGAGAATGCGAAAGAAACAGCTGAGAAAAGCAAAGCTAGTATTTTAGCAGATGCTAAGCTAGAAGCAGGACGCTTGAAAGAAAAAGCGAACCAAGAAATTGCTCAAAATAAAGCTGAAGCTTTACAAAGCGTTAAGGGTGAGGTAGCAGATTTGACAATCAGCTTGGCTGGTAAAATCATCTCACAAAACCTTGACGGTCATGCCCATAAAGAACTCATTGATCAGTATATCGATCAGTTAGGAGAAGCTTAATGGACAAGAAAACAGTAAAGGTAATTGAAAAATACAGCATGCCTTTTGTCCAATTGGTTTTAGAAAAAGGAGAAGAAGACCGTATCTTTTCAGACTTAGCTCAAATCAAGCAAGTTGCTGAAGAAACAGGCTTACCTTCTTTTTTAAAAAAAGTGGCAGTAGACGAGTCTGACAAGGAAAAAACAATTACTTTCTTCCAAGATTCAGTGTCACCTTTATTGCAAAACTTTATCCAGGTTCTTATCTACAATCACAGAGCAAATCTTTTTTATGATATTCTTGTAGATTGCTTGAACCGACTTGAAAAAGAAACAAATCGATTTGAAGTGACGATTAGGTCAGCTCATCCTTTAACTGATGAACAGAAGAGTCGCTTGCTCCCTTTGATTGAGAAAAAAATGTCTCTTAAAGTAAGGAGTGTAAAAGAACAAATCGATGAAAGTCTTATTGGTGGTTTTGTCATTTTTGCCAATCACAAGACAATTGATGTGAGTATTAAACAACAACTTAAAGTTGTTAAAGAAAATTTGAAATAGAAAGTGGTGTTCTTTTGGCAATTAACGCACAAGAAATCAGCGCTTTAATTAAGCAACAAATTGAAAATTTCAAACCCAATTTTGATGTGACTGAAACAGGTGTTGTAACCTATATCGGGGACGGTATCGCGCGTGCTCACGGCCTTGAAAATGCCATGAGTGGAGAGTTGTTGATTTTTGAAAACGGCTCTTATGGGATGGCTCAAAACTTGGAGTCAACAGACGTTGGTATTATCATCCTAGGTGACTTTACAGATATCCGTGAAGGCGATACAATCCGCCGTACAGGGAAAATCATGGAAGTCCCAGTAGGTGAAAGTCTGATTGGTCGTGTTGTGGATCCGCTTGGTCGTCCAGTTGACGGTCTTGGAGAAATCTACACTGATAAAACTCGTCCAGTAGAAGCACCAGCTCCTGGTGTTATGCAACGTAAGTCTGTATCAGAACCATTGCAAACTGGTTTGAAAGCTATTGACGCCCTTGTACCGATTGGTCGTGGTCAACGTGAGTTGATTATCGGTGACCGTCAGACAGGGAAAACAACCATTGCGATTGATACAATCTTGAACCAAAAAGGTCAAGATATGATCTGTATCTACGTAGCGATTGGACAAAAAGAATCAACAGTTCGTACGCAAGTAGAAACACTACGTCAGTACGGTGCCTTGGATTACACAATCGTTGTGACAGCCTCTGCTTCACAACCATCTCCATTGCTTTTCCTAGCTCCTTATGCTGGGGTTGCCATGGCAGAAGAATTTATGTACCAAGGTAAGCATGTTTTGATCGTTTATGATGATCTTTCAAAACAAGCGGTAGCTTATCGTGAACTGTCTCTCTTGCTTCGTCGTCCTCCAGGTCGTGAAGCATTCCCAGGGGATGTTTTCTACCTTCACAGCCGTTTGCTTGAGCGCTCAGCTAAAGTTTCTGATGAACTTGGTGGTGGCTCTATTACAGCCCTACCGTTTATCGAGACACAAGCAGGAGATATCTCTGCCTATATCGCAACCAACGTGATTTCAATCACTGATGGACAAATCTTCCTTGGCGATGGTCTCTTCAATGCGGGTATTCGTCCAGCCATTGACGCGGGTTCATCTGTATCACGTGTAGGTGGTTCTGCACAAATTAAAGCCATGAAAAAGGTTGCTGGTACACTTCGTATCGACCTTGCTTCATACCGTGAGTTGGAAGCCTTCACTAAGTTTGGTTCTGACTTGGACGCAGCAACACAGGCTAAGTTGAACCGTGGGCGTCGTACAGTTGAAGTTTTGAAACAACCTGTTCACAAACCATTACCTGTTGAGAAACAAGTAACCATTCTCTATGCTTTGACACATGGTTTCTTGGATACTGTTCCTGTAGATGAAATTGTTCGTTTCGAGGAAGAGTTCCATGCCTTCTTTGATGCTCAACATCCAGAGATTTTGGAAACCATTCGTGATACAAAAGACTTGCCAGAAGAAGCAGTCTTGGATGCTGCGATTACAGAGTTTCTCAATCAAACCAGCTTCCAATAAGAATAGAGGTGTCAGATGGCAGTATCTCTAAATGATATTAAAACAAAAATCGCCTCAACAAAAAATACGAGTCAAATCACTAATGCCATGCAGATGGTATCAGCTGCTAAGCTAGGTCGTTCTGAAGAAGCTGCTCGCAACTTCCAAGTTTATGCTCAGAAAGTTCGTAAACTGTTGACGGATATTCTTCATGGGAATGGAGCTGGTAGTTCAACTAATCCGATGTTGATTAGCCGTCCAGTTAAGAAGACAGGCTATATCGTCATTACTTCAGACCGCGGTTTGGTTGGAGGTTATAATTCCTCTATTCTGAAAGCCGTTATGGAGCTGAAAGAAGAATACCATCCAGACGGTAAAGGTTTTGAAATGATCTGTATTGGTGGAATGGGAGCTGATTTCTTTAAGGCTCGTGGTATTCAACCACTTTATGAACTACGTGGCTTGGCAGATCAACCAAGCTTTGATGAAGTTCGTAAGATTATTTCAAAAACTGTTGAAATGTACCAAAATGAACTTTTTGATGAACTCTATGTCTGCTATAACCACCATGTCAATACGCTAACCAGTCAAATGCGTGTGGAGCAAATGCTTCCAATTGTTGACTTGGATCCAAATGAAGCGGATGACAGTTACAGTTTGACCTTTGAGTTGGAAACTAGTCGAGAAGAAATTTTGGAGCAGTTGTTGCCTCAATTTGCAGAAAGTATGATTTATGGTGCTATTATCGATGCTAAGACAGCTGAAAATGCTGCTGGTATGACAGCCATGCAAACAGCGACAGATAATGCTAAGAAAGTCATTAATGATTTGACAATTCAGTATAACCGTGCCAGACAGGCGGCGATTACACAAGAAATTACAGAAATCGTAGCAGGAGCTAGTGCCTTAGAATAGGCACTAGTCCAGCTCGTATGAAAATGAACTTAGGACCTAGTTAAGCTAGGGACCGACAGTATCTTATATAGAATAGGAGAAGGAGATGAGTTCAGGTAAAATTGCTCAGGTTATCGGTCCCGTTGTAGACGTCTTGTTTGCAGCAGGGGAAAAACTTCCTGAGATTAACAATGCACTTGTCGTCTACAAAAATGACGAAAGAAAAACAAAAATCGTCCTTGAAGTAGCCTTGGAGTTGGGAGATGGTATGGTCCGTACTATCGCCATGGAATCAACAGATGGGTTGACTCGTGGAATGGAAGTATTGGACACAGGTCGTCCAATCTCTGTACCAGTAGGTAAAGAAACTTTAGGACGTGTCTTCAATGTTTTGGGAGATACCATTGACTTGGAAGCTCCTTTTACAGAAGATGCAGAGCGTCAGCCAATTCATAAAAAAGCTCCAACTTTTGATGAATTGTCTACCTCTTCTGAAATCCTTGAAACAGGGATTAAGGTTATCGATCTTCTTGCTCCTTACCTAAAAGGTGGTAAGGTTGGACTTTTCGGTGGTGCCGGGGTTGGTAAAACCGTCTTAATCCAAGAATTGATTCACAACATTGCCCAAGAACACGGTGGTATTTCAGTATTTACCGGTGTTGGGGAACGTACTCGTGAGGGGAATGACCTTTACTGGGAAATGAAAGAATCAGGCGTTATCGAGAAAACAGCCATGGTATTTGGTCAGATGAATGAGCCACCAGGAGCACGTATGCGTGTTGCCCTTACTGGTTTGACAATCGCTGAATACTTCCGTGATGTGGAAGGCCAAGACGTGCTTCTCTTTATCGATAATATCTTCCGTTTCACTCAGGCTGGTTCAGAAGTATCTGCCCTTTTGGGTCGTATGCCATCAGCCGTTGGTTACCAACCAACACTTGCTACGGAAATGGGTCAATTGCAAGAGCGTATCACATCAACTAAGAAGGGTTCTGTAACCTCTATCCAGGCTATCTATGTGCCAGCGGATGACTATACTGACCCAGCGCCAGCAACAGCCTTTGCTCACTTGGATTCTACTACAAACTTAGAACGTAAGTTGGTACAATTGGGTATTTACCCAGCCGTTGACCCACTTGCTTCAAGCTCACGTGCCTTGGCACCTGAAATCGTTGGAGAAGAGCACTATGCAGTTGCTGCTGAAGTAAAACGCGTTCTTCAACGTTACCATGAATTGCAAGATATCATTGCTATCCTTGGTATGGATGAGCTTTCTGATGAAGAAAAGACCTTGGTTGCTCGTGCCCGTCGTATCCAGTTCTTCTTGTCACAAAACTTCAACGTTGCGGAACAATTTACTGGTCAGCCAGGTTCTTATGTTCCAGTTGCTGAAACTGTTCGTGGCTTTAAGGAAATCCTTGATGGTAAACACGACCACTTGCCAGAAGATGCCTTCCGTGGTGTAGGTTCTATCGAAGATGTGATTGCAAAAGCTGAAAAAATGGGATTTTAAGAGGTGATCTATGGCTCAGTTAACTGTCCAGATCGTGACACCAGATGGTCTCGTCTATGATCACCATGCCAGCTTTGTATCAGTTCGAACTCTGGATGGTGAGATGGGAATCTTGCCACGACATGAAAATATGATTGCAGTTTTAGCAGTTGATGAGGTTAAGGTTAAACGTGTAGATGATGAAAATCACGTGAACTGGATTGCAGTGAACGGAGGTGTTATCGAAGTTGCCAATGGCGTTATCACAATTGTTGCTGACTCTGCAGAACGTGCTCGTGATATTGACGTTAGTCGTGCAGAACGTGCCAAACTTCGAGCAGAGCGTGAAATTGAAGAAGCACAAGACAAACACTTGATTGACCAAGAACGTCGTGCGAAGATTGCACTGCAACGTGCCATTAACCGTATTAATGTCGGAAATAGACTATAAGAAAAAAATGGCTCTTTGTCAACTGTAGTGGGTTGAAGAAAAGCTAAGATCGAGAAAGGACACATTTCGTCCTTTCTTTTTTGATATTGAGAGCGATAAAAATCCGTTTTTTGAAGTTTTCAAAGTTCCGAAAACC